>DASYCD010000260.1:0-20277 GCA_036500405.1 Bryobacteraceae bacterium | reverse complement strand
GGAAAATCCGATATTCTCTTCGTTGTAGACGATCCGGCAGCGGTCTTCGAGCTGCTCCAGGATATCCACCGTGCCATCGGTGGAGTTATTGTCGATGACGATGATTTCCTTCAGCGGATATTTTTGATCAAGAACGGATTCGATGCACCGCTTGATAAACCGGCCGCTGTTGAACGTGACGATGGTAACCGAGACAAAGCCGCTACGGGACATGTACGCGAAAGTCTTCTCCAGTCATCGAAATCGCTTCTACTGCTGCTGCGTAAAGCCTGTTACCCGAAACTACGCTCAACAACTCCGGCCCCCCGACCGGCCAGCTCTTCGCAGGTGTGCGAAAGAGAAGCGGATTACCTCGCCGTACACTGCAAAAACCCTCAAACCGCCGCGCGGCAACGCGCGCACGGCACGCGCCGCAGCCCCCACCATCACCGCCAGGCAAACTCCCGCAAAGGCAATCGGATGAAAGCTCTTAGCGGCGTATCTTAGCAGGCTATCATACCAGTACTTTTCCTTTTCGTCGAATGGAATTTCCCGGACGGAATGCCCCCCGGCGTGAATGGCGCGCGCCGCCGGTTCGTACCAGATCCGGTAACCGGCCCCTTTGAGACGGGCGCAGAAGTCGACATCTTCAAACCAGACCGGCCAGAAATTTTCATCGAAGCCACCCACCTGTAACCACGCCTCGCGGCGGAACATCAGGAACGCTCCCGCGGGCTGATCGGCAAGGGCAGAAATCATCGGCTCATTTTGTAAGCATCTGTAATGCCAATTTACCGGGTTGCCAGGCCAGATCCGGTTTATTCCTAAAACCTCGAAGCTTAGAGCGGCCGGGGTGGGCAGATTTCGAACCATAAAACCTGTTTGGGGTTTACCGTCTTCGCCGAGCAGGAGTCCTCCGGCGGCGCCAGTTTGGGCGTCGTGGAAGCGGGCGATCAGCGGTTCCAGGCCCGTTTCGAGCCTGGCATCGGGATTTAACAGCAAAATCAGCGGCGCCGAGGTCCCTTTTACTCCCTGATTTACCGCGGCGGCAAATCCCCGATTTTCGGAATTTGCGATGAGACGAACTCCCTTTTCTTCGACTATTACGTGCGTAGAATCCGACGAAGCGTTGTCGACAACGACGATTTCGGCGTCCCGAATCGGCACAATCGAGTCAAGGCAAGCTCCAATAAATGCCGATGACTGGTACGTGACAACGACTATTGCGACACGGGCCATGTGTCAATGCGCCGCGCCGGTGGCGGCGGATACCGAGGTCAGCCGGAAATACCAGCGCCAATAGGGGGCGGCGGCGCGGGCCTGAATTTCCTTTTCCGAAGCCACAAGAAACGCCCGCAGGCGGGGCGAGGGCTCTCCTTCGAGACGAAAATTTCGCAGCGCATCCCATTTTCCGGCAAGCCAGGCAAAAGGTGCGCCGTGCCGCGCCGCCACCAGCCCCCAGAGCGCCTGGCCCACGACAATCGGCCAAAGGCAGTTGCGGAAGAGTTCGCGGTCGTAGTGACGGCGGACGAGCAGAAGCTGATTTCGCGAAGTGAGGCGTACGACGCGTGGGTTCCAGCGGCCCAGAGTGGCGCTGCCGTGATGCCAGGCGATCGCGTTGGGAACGTAGAGCCCGGTATAGCCTTCGCGCACGCATCGCAGTCCCAGATCGACGTCTTCCAGGTAGGACTCGAACGTCTCATCGAAGCCGTTGAGTTTTTCGAGCACGTCGCGGCGGAAAAGGCAGGCGGTGCCGGGCGCGAGCGCGATGGGCGAACAATGCCCGGCATTCGTATCAGCGAGCGGATCCCCGTAACCGGCGCGCCAGGCGCAGCCGGAGCGGCTCAGCAGATCGTAGGTGCCGTCGATCGACTGACGGTCGGTGGCGTTGAAGATCGTGCCTGTGGCAAAGCTGAAACCCGCGGCGGACTTGAGGAGGCGTTCCGCCCAGCGCGGATCGAGTGTGACGTCGCTGTTAAGGATGGCGATCCATTCGCTCTCACGGGCTTCGCGCCAGCCTGTATTCACGGCGCGGGCGAAGCCGGTATTCGTGCTTTGCGCGATCACGGTGCAGCCGCGGTTCGCCGCGAGCGCGGCGGCTCCATCGGTGGAGGCGTTATCGATTACGATCACGCGCGCAAAGGGCAAGGTTTGCGCGGCGATACTGTCGAGAAGCTGGGCGAGTAGATCGGCGCGGTTGTGCACCGGAACTACTGCCGTGATGGAAGCGACCGCACTCACTGCAAATGTGATTGTAAAGCGGAAGCGGAGGAAGACGGGGCGGGTTCGCTGTCCGTGGCCGCCGCGCGTTTGGCTGCGATCAACGTCTTGTATCGATCGGCCAGGCGGGCCGTGATCACCGCCATATCCCAGTTCGTTTCTACCTCGAGCCGCGCGCGCTCCGCGAGTTCGGCCGCATAGCCCGGCTTTTCGAGAACGCGGATCACGCCCTCGGCGAAACCGCGCGCATCGTCAGCCAGCACGCAGAATTCGCCGTCCTTCCGCGCCAGTCCTTCGGCGCCAAGTGTTGTGGAAACCACCGGAATGCCGCTCGCGAACGCTTCGAGCAGTTTCACGCGCACGCCGGAGCCGCTGCGAATCGGGCAGATGAACAGCGCGCATTCGGCGAAGAGCGGCTGGATGTCTTCCACGAAGCCGAGCAGGTCGATCGCGTTCGCCGGGTCGTGGAAAGCGTGGCGGGGCGGGGGATCGGAACCCGCGACGAGAAGACGCGCGTCCGGAATTTTCTCGAGAACGAGCGGCAGTACATCGCGGGTGAACCAATCGAGCGCTACCTGATTCGGCACGTGGCGGAAACTGCCGAGGAACAGCATGGTGCGCGGCTTGCGCGGACCGCCAGGGTAACGATAGAGGGAAGTGTCGACGCCCGCGCGCAACCCGGACTCGATGCGTGGCGCGAGTTTCGGCAGGAAGCTCTCGAGATAGCGGCGGTTCTCAAGCGTACAGACCTGGATGTGGTCGCAGCGCGGCAGCATGCCGAGCTCGAAGCGAATCGACCGGATGTACTCGAAGCGCGCCTTCAAACGGTCGAGCGGGCTGCGCATGAAGGGGAGGGCGCGGCCGATCGACTGGAAATAGACGTCGTGCTCGAACAGTGCGCAGACCACGCGGCGGAGCGGGCGCGCGTATTGTCCGAGCGTTGTGTATTCCAGCTGGACCACGTCCACGCGATGCAGAAGAATCTGGCGCTGGATGAGCCACTCCATTTCCGTTGTCTGGAATTCATAGACGGCGTGCGGGACGATGGAGCCGAGGTGCGGGTCGCGGCGATTCCGGTGCAGTACAAACTCCACCGTCCGGCAATACCGGAACAACTCTTCGTGGGCGGCGCGCTCGCGTTCGTAATCCAGCATCACGATGGCGTGGACTTCGCAGTGCCGCGCGAGTTCGCGCAGCGTGTAATACATGAACACGCCGCCGCCGTGCGTGGGCGGGCAGATCGGATACGGCGAAACGAACAGCACGCGGGGCCGTTCGGGGTTACGATCGAGCGGTGAAAAACGATCGTGAAAGATCGCGGGGCGCGAGCGGAGGAAAACTTCCGTATCGGACACGGCGCTGAGGGAGCGCGCGCTCCAGCGGGAGCCTGCCGCTCCGAATATCTGCCCGGCTGCGCGCAGGAATCCGCGGGCGGTCGCGCGTCCGGGCGCTTTTCCAGACCACGCGCTCACAATGGATCCGGCGAAGGCGAAAACGAAGCTCCCGCCGAGGCGCTTCCAGTCGTGGATGTTCTTCCAGGCGAAAAGCTGAAAGTTTTTCCGCAGCACCGAATCGATATATTCCGGGCTGAATTTGCGTCCGATGGTGCCGCGGTGCTCGTGGTGAACCACGCTGGCGGGCTGGTAGAGCACCTTCCAGCCGCGCTTCCATGCCAGATAGCCGAGATCGGTATCTTCGAGATAGAACGGCGCCAGCAGCTCATCGAAACCGCCGAGTTCCAGGAATTTGCGGCGATCGAACGCGCATGATCCGCCACCGCCGTAGAGGCAGGGGAACAAGCTGTCGACCGCCGGATCTTCGCGATGACCGACGCGCAGCCCTCCATCCTGCCACCAGCCTTCCGTCAGGCCGGTTTCTTCGCGGCGTTTGGTGGGGTCGCCGAGAAAAATCTGGCAGGAGACGGCGAAGACCGAATCATCCGTGAAGCCTGAGAGGAGCGGTTCCAGGAAATCCGGCTCCACTCGCATGTCCGAATTGAGGAGCACCACGACGTCATGCTTCGCTTCTCGAAAGCCCGCGTTCGAGCCGCCGCCGAAGCCCAGATTTTGGGGCAGGGCAAGCACGCGCACACCGGGATAGTTCGCGCGCACCCAGTCGGCGCTGCCGTCGGCGGACCCGTTATCGACGATCAGGATTTCGCTGCCCGGATGCTTCGCGATGGCGGCCACCCAGGAAGGCAGAAATCGTTCCAGCAGATCGCGGCCGTTCCAGTTGGGGATCACGAGCGTGGCGGCGCGGGTATCGGGCCTCATGTTCCGCGCGGGGCGGCGGCGACCGAAGATCATCCAGAACAGATCGCCCGCCGCGAGTGCGAGCGCGCAGATGAGGATAGCCGCCGGGAGAATGATGAGCAGCGGGAGCGTGCGCAGGAACCGGAGAGCCGATGCTTTCATTGACCGTCACGCGGGCGCGGGCACAAACCGAGCCTGGCGCCGGCGCGATACCAGGAAGAAGCATGAATCTCCCCGAGTTCGGCGTCCAGGCGTTGCGCGCGCGCCGTACGTTCGTTCAGCGTCATCTGGAGAGGATCAATGGTCGCCTCCGCCTCACGTAGCTGAGTCTGCAGCCTTCCGATCTCGCTGCCGGCCGAGGCGAGCTGCGATTCCAGAGCTCTCACCCATTCGAGCCGCGAATCGACCTCGCGCTGCAGTTCGCCAATCCGCAGGTTGCGGGCCTCCACCTCGCGATCGAGTCCGGCAGCCCATTCGAGCCGCAAATCGAGCTCGCGCTGCAACTCGACAATCCGTGAGTCGCGGGCTTCCAACTGGCTCCCGAGTTCGGCGGCCCAGTTGTTGGAAGTCTTGAGTTCTTCGGTCAGCGCTTCGTGGCGGACCTGCAGTTCCGTATGCTCGCCGATATTCTGCTGCAGCCAGGCATCCTTCTGGCGCAGTTCGCCCGTGAGCCGTGCGATGTGCTTTTCGCGCTCTCGCAGGACGTTGCCGCTCGAAGGCGTCCAGGTGAAAATTTCGTTTACCGCGATGGGGGAGCGGCTGCAGGCCGCGAGATAAAAATGCGCGCCCGCGGGGTCTGACGGAGTCGAAGGTTCGAGTGAAGCGCCGTCGGGAGTGGGCGGAGCAAACACGATAGCCCCTGCATGATTCTGGGTCCAGAGGCGGACATGCGGAAAAATCGCCGTCAGCGCTTCTTGAAATTCGGGGTAGTCGAATTCATGGACGTGGAACGGATTGGGACCGGCGTCGCCGCGCGATTCCGTATAGTAATCGCGATTCGGCGTGGAAACCAACAGCACGCCGCCGGGTTTCAGCACGCGATTCGCTTCAGTGAGCAGCTCCTGCCAGCGTTCCAGATGTTCGATGACTTCGAACGCCGTGACCAGATCGAACGATTCCGGCGCAAACGGCAGCGACTCGCAGGGCGCTTCGACGAAGCGAATCCCCAGGGCGCCGAACTGCTCGCGCGCATAGGCCACGGCTTCGCCGGAGATATCGGCGCCCGTGACCGAAGCGCCTGTTTTCGCCAACTCGGCTGAGCCGTAGCCGGAACCGCATCCGGCATCGAATACGCTGGCCGGTTGCGGCATGCGCGCGATGAAATGCCTGGCGAAGAGATAGCGCGCGAGGTGCTCGTTGAGCAGGTCCGCATCGACCAGGCCGGGGATGACGCGTTCGCCGGTGAATTCAGGCAACGGTATGAACCTCAATGTGACAGGGCGTCCGCAGATAACCGTAAACGGGGCCGTCGCCGCGCGCCATGGGAATCGTGATGGCGTTTTCGACGGAATCGCAGACGGCGTCTCCATCGGAGACCCACGGCGAAAACGAGAACGTGCCCGGGTACAGTTCGGGCACTTCGAAATGGAAATCGACGCTCACTGCCTCGCCCGCATACAGGGGGCTGGGCGCATGACCTTCGCGGGCCGCGCTGGTGGCGGCGAAATCGAGGCCCAGGTGATTGCGAAGCCGAACGCCGAGATCCGGACGGAACAGGTCGCGCCGCGTCCGCGCGCTGATCCGCACCAGAATGCGTGCGCCCGGAAGCAGCAGATGCAGCGGATCTCCGAATTCGTCCAGCAGCGCGATGCCGAGAATTTCGGCGCCGCCATCTCCGGAGCGATGGTCGATGTTCGGGATGTGGTTTGCGGGAGCGAAATTGGCGCGGGGTATGCCGGTTGTTTCAGGCGTGCTTTCCTGCGCTGGCGCCGGGTCGGCTGACGCCAGATACTGATCCATCACCTCGGTTGCATCGCCGATGGCGCGCATGCGGCCATGCTCCAGCCAGAGCGCGCGATCGCCGATGGCGCGAACGTCCACCGTGGAGTGCGAGACGAAAACAATCGTGACGCCGCGGTCCCGCAACTCGTTGATGCGCCGCATGCACTTCTGCACGAACCGTGCGTCGCCGACGGCGAGCGCTTCGTCCACCACCAGAATCTCGGGATCGGCGTGAATCGCGACGGAAAACGCCAGCCGCACCGTCATGCCGCTCGAATATGTGCGGACCGGCTCGTCGATGAAGTTCCCGATGCCGGCGAATTCTTCGATCGACTGGTAGCGCGCGTCGAGTTCCCTGGTCGAAAACCCCAGGATCGCTCCGTTCATATAAACGTTTTCGCGGCCGGTGAATTCGGGATTGAATCCGGAGCCCAGTTCGAGCAGGGCGGCGATGCGTCCGTTCACCCGCACTTCGCCCGCGGTAGGCGCAAAGATGCCGGCGATGAGCTGAAGCGCGGTGCTCTTGCCGGAGCCGTTTTCCCCGATGATGCAGAAAACTTCGCCGCGCGCGACGGAAAACGTGAGATCGGTGAGGGCATGGAAATCCCTGTGCCGCCGCGCGGCGCCGAATGTGGCGAGTTCGGTCAGCCGGCCTGTACGAGACTCATAAACCGCATAGCTCTTCGAAACGCGTTCGAACTCGATTGCATTCACGTGAAACTTCAGTTTAGAGCAAGGCGGCGGGTCATGCGGGGCGTGCGGGAGCACTTCGCGAGAAGCCGTTCCTGGCGGCGCTGCAAAGCGGCGGAATCCTCAATCGCCCGCGCCGCCCGGACACATTCGAGCGCCATTGTGAAGCTGCGCTCGCGGTGCTCGTAATGCATTGCCAGCTCTTCGTAAGCGCGGATCCGGAAGGGGTTAGGCGAAAGCGAAAGGTCCGTGAACGTCGCGACTGCGGCGTGCGAGCGGCCCTGCTTTTTATCGATAGCGCCGGCGGCGAAAAGCGCGGCGAAGAGGTGTTCATCGGGCAAGCCCATATCGATGGCGCGCCGGAAAAGCTGATGCGCTTCATCGAGACGGCCGGACATTTGCAGCCAGCGGGCGAGGCCGAGGAGGTCCGTACCGTGCCGCGCGCGGGCATTCATGGGGTCGCGGAAAGCTTCCGGGATCACGCCGGTCAGGCAGGCAAGCGAGACGATATCGAGCACGTTGTGATGCAGAATGGGCGGCAGACGATGGGCCCGGCGCGAGCGCAGATATTCGAAGTAGCAGTACGGGATCATCTCGCCGGGGATATCGCCCTCACGTTCGAAGCCGAGGATCTGGTTTTCGAGGTTCGAAAGACGGCAGTTTTCGAGACGCAGCCGGAACAGCCGGCGCGCCCCGTAGAGCAGGTCGAGGTGTTCCATGCGCGCGAAGGGGTGGCGGGCGCGGCACATTGTGTAGCGGGTTTCGAGCAGCGGCTGGTCATAGGAGCGGCCGTTGTAGGTAATGACCGCGTCGAAGCGCGCCATGTAGGAGGTGAGCGAATCGAGCAGCGATGCTTCTTCGCTGTAGTCCCGCATGAAGAACTGGCGGACGCGGAATCCATCCGGGCCGATGGAGCCGGCGCCGACGAGAAACGCGTAGGTGCCGGAACCGCCGGCGAGACCGGTTGTCTCGGTGTCGAGAAAAAGCCAGCGCTCGGGCGGGATGCCGTCGATTGCGCCGCCGGAGAGCGCGGAGAGAAGGCCGGGCGAGAGCGCGGCGAGGTCGGAGATTTCGTAGCTGCCGTGGCGGTGGTGGAGAGGGAAGTGACGCTCGGTTTCGAAGTGAGCTCCGTGGGCCGTGGTAACGACTTCGCCGGAAACCAGATCTTCAATGAGGGATCCGGCGCTCTGTTGCCGGACAGGCGGACGGGACGGCGCAGCGTATCGCGCGTCGATGCCTTCGATTTTCTGGCGTAAGATCGCCAGTTGTTCCCGGATGTCCATGCGGCTTGGGTTCGTTCGCCCTTTCTTCGCTGAGCGAAATCTCAGCATAACGTGAATCCCGATGCAATTTACAATGGGTGCGTGAACTCGGGTAAACGCATTCTCGTGACGGGCGGAGCGGGGTACATCGGCTCCCATACGGTGATCCAGCTTCAGGACGCTGGCTATGACGTGGTGGTCGTCGACAATTTGTCGCGCGGTCACCGGGAAGTGGTGGATCCCGCGCGTCTTCGTGTGGTGGATCTTCTCGATACAGAAGGACTTGTGCGCGTGATGGAGGAGAAGCCGTGCGCGGCGGTCATCCATTTTGCGGCGTACATCGCAGTCGGGGAATCGATGAAGATCCCGGCGGTTTACTTCCGGAACAACGTGGCCGGGTCGATTTCACTGCTCGATGCGATGGTGCGGACGGGCATCGGGAACATCGTATTCTCTTCTACTGCAGCGGTTTACGGGATGCCGGAGCGAAATCCGATCATGGAGACAGAGCCCTACGCCCCGGTGAACGCCTATGGCGAATCGAAGATTATGGTGGAGAAGCTGCTGGACTGGTTCGACCGGATCCATGGCATGCGGAGCATCTGTCTGCGCTACTTCAATGCCGCAGGGGCGGATCCGGAGGGACGGACCGGCGAAATGCACGAACCGGAGACCCACCTGATCCCTCTGCTGTTTCGGGCAATCAGGACTGCGGAGCCGGTTACGCTGTTCGGCGAGGACTACCCGACCGAAGATGGGACCTGCATCCGGGATTACATCCACGTGACCGATCTGGCGGACGCCCATATCCGGGCCGTGGAGGCGCTCGCGGCCGGGAGTCCCTCGCGGCGGTTTAATGCCGGGACGGGGCGTGGGTTTTCCGTCCGGGAGGTGCTTAAGGCGGTGGAGGAGGTAACCGGGAAGCCGGTTCCGCACCAGATTGGCCCCAGGAGAGACGGCGATCCGGCGGCGTTGGTGGCCGATTCCGGACTTTTACAGCGGGAAATGGGATGGTCCCCACGGTACTCGGATCTGAGGACAATTGTCGAGACTGGGTGGCGCTGGGAGCTGCGTGACAAGGGCGTTCACAGCCATGTTTCGGCTGTTTAAAGAACGCTTTTTCAGATACTTACTCTCGACAACATTGGGGGGTATAACCTCGCCTGTATGGGGAGTGGTTAAGTGCTTGTTCAAGTTCACTTTACAAAAGTACTCGGGTACTAGTCCCACAATTGATTTCCGGGACTGTTTTCTTTGTCTCAATTGGTCCGCGCTGTAGTATATTTGGTTTTGACCAGACAGAAATAGCAGTCTGGCACGGAGGAACAACTTGGCTCGTACTCTTGCAATTTTAACTTTGGTGACCTTGGGTGCCGCGGCGTCTTACGCGGGTCCACTCATGCTCGGAGGAGCAGATGGGCTGCAAACCGCGCAGGCTGCGGGAAATATTGTGGACAGCTCGAACCCCACACCCGTTGCTTATTCCGCGACCGTACTTCAGGGAACTGGTAGCGCGGCTGGTAATACGATCACGTCGGGACTGATTTGCCGCGGTTACGCTGCAACTTCCGCTCCTGATTGTACCGGTCACGGCGGTACGGTTTCTACGTCTCTCCCCTATACGTCATCCGCAGGTTCCCAGTATGCTGCGACGGCGTCTAATGGCATAACGTTCGCGATGATTAATCAGGCCAGCAATCCAAATGCGAGCGTCTGGACGACATCGGCTAACGCCACGCCGACGACGAGCACGATTACCATCCCGATGGGAATTTTCGGTGTCACGGATGTTTACACGATGATGAATGACAACTACGGCGTGCCGGGCACCAGCCCAGTTAGTGTCCAGTTCAACTTTTCATCCGGTTCGGAGACCTTCACTCTGGTCAACGGAACTGTTATCCGCGATTCCTGGGAATGCTTGGCCGGATTAACCGGGAATGGTTGCCAGAATTACCTGACAGGCGGCGTGGATAACTTGGATACAACACATACCTATAATGAATCCGGGACCACAGCGTCGACTTCTGGTCCGACTGTGACAGCCTTCAACGTATTGACCGCCGCCTATTTAAATACCGCTGCGGGCATGCCTCAATATAAGGGAACCAGTGGCAATATCTACCTGGACGCACAGCACTTCGCTTTCGGAAGTCTTTACGCTGGAGCAACCCTGAATAACATCGTTATCACCGATACGATCACCGCAGGTGCACAAAGCAGAGTCGAACTCTCTGCTATCGATTATTCAGTTGCTGCCGCAGCCCCACCGACGGAAGCTCCGGAACCGGCCGGGTTCGTGCTGTCGGGGTTGGGTATCCTGTTTGTCGCATCGCTTCGTCGTAAGTTCGTGCGGGGCGTCTAAGTTACAGTTCACGCTCTAAAGCTTTTTGCTGAAGAGTGCGTCGAACGTGGCGTCTTTCGAAGAAGTGATGTAGCTGTTGGCGATAGTAGTCTCCTCATTTATAGGGGCACCTTGGTATTCAACCCAGGCGTGCCCCTTAACTTTTCCATCCTGCCTGCGAAATCCCACACGTAACTCAACCGGTACTCTTCTGCGGAGAAGCATAGCCCAAAGAGCCAGTGATCGGCTCAGGCAGGTTCCCTCGATACCGATGTTTCTGTGAACCGCTGTTTGAGCGCTCAGTACATGAAGAATGAAAAGAGACGTCTCCTCGGAGGAAAGCTCTATGTGCGGTGACCGGGACGCCCAGTTTCTGAGCAGGTGCTGGGTTCGTGGAACCCCCAGAGTTCGAAATCCCGCGGGAATAAGCAATGATGTAACGAGTGCTTCCCGGACGTAACGCCGGTCCGGGTCGCTCAGCATCACTTTGAGGAATCGTATCCTTCGAATTACGAACCGGCGCACGCTACCTCATTGTGACACAGCAATTTTTCAATTATCTCCCCATGAGCCAGTGAGCGGCGAGCACGAATGCGTCGCGCGCCTGAACCAGATGTTGTTTGTGATCTGGGGAATTACGGACGATATTCCGAAAACTGACGCAGGAAACAAATAGTGTAGATGCTGACTGGTACGCTCACACGTGCGGCATGGCTGGTCACGCCGGGAGATAGCGGACGCAGGAGCTGTTCCAGCCGGTCGACATCGATCATGGACCTAACAGGATCGTTCCGGCCGATCGCAGCCACAAATTCCTTCGCCTTCCCGAGTTGCGCATTGTATCGAACCGAATAGTCAGGTGAGAATGGCTTCTTATCCGTTCTCCACTGGATCCTTGTTGGGAGTATGCCATCGAGGGCGCCACGCACCAGATATCGCGAATACCCATTGTGGAATTTCATGCGCGGCGGCGCGGAAAGGCAGAACTCGACGAGGCGCTTGTCCAGCAGAGGCTTCGCTACTCGAACACCTCCCCTCGGCGTTTGCCCCGTTCGCAACGCGGCGGATCGCGGGTACCGTCGGAGCATTGCCTTTTGCTCCTGGCGTTGAAAAGGGGAACTGCTATGAAAAGGTCGAAGACTTTTTCCCTGCATTCTCAACTGATCGGTCAGCAGGGCGTACAAATTCGTCTCTCCGTCCGGAGATCGTGGCATCAAGTCCCGGAGCCGGCCGGCAAGGAAACGAATCCCGGAGCGTTGGTGCAGCTGAGCGATATTTCGCAGTTCTCTACCCAGAGTGAACCAGCGAAGGGTGAGGGCCAATTCGACAAGATATCGATCGCCTCGGCAGGTCACGCCGAACTCTCCGGAGGAGCCTTGCAGAAGGACCTGAGCGCCGTGTCTGGCGGCCACCGCTTCAAATTCGTCGAATAGATAGGCTCGCGAATTCTGTGTCGGAGAAACAACGAAGTGACTGGGATCCTCGATCCAATCAAAAGGTCCTCTTCCCGGCGCAGTAACATACTCGATTTGTATGTTAGGCCAGGAACGAAACGAATCTATGTATTCTCTTTCATCCGTCAGGCAATCCCTCAGATTCTCGGGCAAAACGGCCGAGACCGCCAGCAAAGAACGTCCCTGTTTCTGCAGGCACTTTGCTGCGACACCGGCGATGGCAGACGAGTCGAGCCCGCCGCTGAGTTCTGTTATGACCGTGGAATCGGACGACAGCCGGCAGTCAACGGCTTTGAATAGTAGTTCGCGAAGAGCAGCGAAGGCCTCTTTGTCGCTCCGGGGAACAATCTCCGGACGGATCTCCGCGGCCCAGTAAGTTCGCTTTTGAATGCCGCTTGCATCTGCCGATACCCAGGAAGCTGCGGGTACTGAAAGGATTCCATCATGGAATGTCTCTTCTTCGTATAAATGGTATCCGAGATGGACAATCGTTCCTGCCAGCTTGCGTTGATTCAATTTCCGTGGAATATCCGGAACCGCCAACAGGGTCCGCGGATCGCTGGCGAATACCAGAAAAGAGTTTTTCCGGTAATAGAGAAGAGGGCGCAGACCAAAATGATCGCGACAGAGAAATAAACGGTTTTGACGGTTATCCCAGATTGCGAAAGAGAACTCACCGAGAAGAAGGCGGGGACAATCCTCTCCCCACTTTTCATAAGCAGCGAGCAATAACTGCTCGTCAGAGTACTCAGCGTGCTCTGATGCAGCTATCCCGAGAGCCTCAGTCAACTCCGGCCGATTGTGGAGGAATACGTCCGCCGCAATAGCCAGGTGCGGATATCGATTAACATGAGGCCCGCGAGGATCTATGCGAGTGGAGTTCGATGAGACAATGCAGGGGGCGAACTGGGGCTTTGCTGGAGTTGAACCTAAGCAGAAAGCTGCCTTGCGAAGCCAGAGCGCATCAGGAGGTGAACCAAAGTCCAACGCGCCCCAAACACCTCTCTTCACCCCGGAATCACTTCCGGCGTATCCGCGAGGGGACTACGAGAGACTGTAATTCTCGTGAGAGCCATCACTACCACCACCACTACCTGCTTGTACGAGGCCGTGAACTTCCCCCAGAGACTTCAACCGAGGGGAATGATATTGCTTCTTGGTTGTGGTTGCAGCGCTCTCATTCACGTCTTCAATTTGCCGATCTGTTTGCATAACAATCCTTCCCGCTAGGAGTTAACCTAGGTTTATGCTATCACAATTGGACGTTGGCAAACTACTTCAAAACCCCCTTTCTACGATGAGATTTCCACAGATTTAATCCTTTCCTGAGGCGTCAAAAGACGACATTTTGGGCGAACAGAAACCAAGGGGCGGCACGTTTTTTACGACATCCTTCGACTCCGTATCATATTGTAAATAAATAAAATAAAGATCAATAGAGCTTGCTCTGGCGAGAAGCAGGTTTTTCAATTTGCTTCCGCCCAACCGGACCGAATGATCTTTTCCTTAGTTGAAATGCAATCGACGTTACGGTACTGCATAGTACGGTTTTGTTAACCAGAGGTATACATGAACGGTGGAAATGCGGCTATTCAGTCAGCACTTAAGTTCTATCTTTGTGGTAGCTTTGCGAACTCGGAAAGATCGAAACCCTGATCTCTCGAATCCCTGGGAACGCTGGGGTTCGATGCGCAACTCCTCCCGATCAGCCTTGAGAGCGCCGGATGGACAGGTGTGCTCCGATATATTCACTCGCGATCTCCACCGCCTCACCCGAACGCACGTGCACCGATTCCGGGAAAGCCCAGAAGCGGGGCGCGGAAAAAAACGTGGCTCCCCGTTCGGGGCGCGCCTCAAGTGACGTCTCCGAATCGAGTTCCAGTCGGATCCACTGTACAACCCCATCTACAAATCCGTCGCGGTTGGCCTGCAGGCTCAATTCCGTCCGTGCCGTCCGGGGATGGGACGCCAATCTGAAATCAAATCGGAATGCCTCCACCTCCGGGGAACAAAGCGACATACTCGGATCTCCGATGGCCACTGATACGGAAGAACGTAGAAGATTTACGAACCCGGTAATGTCAAAACCGGCGGCGGAGTTGGTTCTACAGATAGTCGCGCACGGCGCCCAGTTCGCAAGGGCAATCCTGATCGCTCCACTGCGGGGGATGACCGGCGCATTTGGAGCCAAAAGGCGATTACGGGCATCAGCCAAAGCAGGAAGCGGATCAAATGCGAGCAGCGTATCGGCGAAGATATCGCAAAAAAGAAGATCGGCGGGCCGCTCGATATCGACGCCGGGAATCAAATCCTGCGACGCCTTGTGAATGACCTGGACCCGATCTCCGTAACCATTGCAGTCACAGATTTCGCGCGCGATCTGAGCTGCGACCGGGTCCTTCTCGCAGGTGATCACCCTTTCTGCGCCGGCGCGCGCCGCCATTAGAGCGAGCATGCCGCCGCCCGAGCCGATTTCGAGCACGTGCATTCCCGGGCGAATTGCACGCCGCAGAGCCTGATCCCACGCATGATTTCTCCTGGAATCGTTCATCATGCGGGGGTGATATCCCGGGAGCAGCGATCCGAGAAGAGCCCTGGCGCGGATTTCAACGCCGGAATCGCATGAAGTATCGCCCAGGGCTTTGCGCGCCAGTTCCAGAGCGCGAAGCTTCTCCTTTTTCGCCAGGGCGATTTCCGCCAGGCCGATCAGATTGCGAGCACTGTTCGGTTTGCCTTCAATGGCAGTCAGAAAGCCAGAGATCATCTGATCCATCTGCATAGATCCTCTGCGTGATCAGGGTAATGTAGGGAAGCGTTTGGTGGACCTGAAGGGATTCGAACCCTTGACCTCTTCCATGCCATGGAAGCGCGCTCCCAACTGCGCCACAGGCCCACACGGAAGGACGAACAACCTCATCATAGCATCCGCACAACCGGTTCCTGCATCTTACAATAAAACCGAATGGGTACATTGCGCCGGCTGCAACCGGTAGCCGCTGCACTCGTGCTCGCCTTCCTGCTTAACAGTTGCGCGGCGACTCAGCGCACCATCTTCCGACACCACCAGGCGCTCAAAGGCCCGGCTCCGGACCTCGAATCCGCCACCCCCGAGGATCTCAACGCCATCATTTCCCGCACGTACGATGGCCTCCATTCCTTCGCCGCCACCGTAACCCTTGGCGCTTCCGCGGGCAGCGTTTATCAGGGCCACATCCTCGACTACCCTTCGCTTTCGGGCCAGATTCTCTACAGCAAGCCGGACGAAATCCGTATCCGCGCCACCCTCCCTGTCGTTGGCTCCCTGGCCTTCGAGATGGTTGCAAACGCCTCCACCTTCCGCCTGAACCGCGAAAACAAGGAATTTATCACCGGCCTGAACTCTGCCCCCACTCGTTCGCACAATAAAATCGAAAACCTCCGGCCCCAGGCTTTCCTCTCCTCCATGCTGATTCACCCCTGGGATCAGAAAACGGAATCCGTCATGCTGAAGGATGATACGGATGAAGAAGACGCGCTCTATCGCCTTGAATTCAATCGCCGCGCCGCGGATGGTGGACCAGTCGCGGAACGCGAGGTCTGGTTCGACCGCCAGGATCTCTCCATTGTCCGCCAGAAGGTCTATGACGCAGCCGGCGCGATTGTCAGCGACACCAGCTACTCCCGGTGGAAGAACTTCAACGGCGTGCCGTTCCCTTCGCATATCGATATCAATCGGAGAATGGATGAGTACGGAGTCACGATCGAGGTCCTCAAAATGGACATGAACAGACAGATTGCGCCAACGCAGTTTGACCTTCAGCAGCCGGAAGGCGTCAAAGTCCGGGTGATCGAGTGATCTTCCGCCTGGTTTGGGAAAATATCCGGTTCCGCCCCATGCGGACTCTGCTGAGCGTTCTGCTCATCGGTGTGCCTGTGATGCTCATCCTGACGCTGGTCGGCGTCAGTCAGGGCTTCATGCAGGACTCGCGGGAGCGCACGCGCGGCGTCGGCGCGGATATTATTTTCCGCCCTCCCAACAGCTCGTTCACGAGCGGCGGAACTTCTTCCATCCAGGAAAAAGCGGTCGAGAAATTGGCGCAGGTTCCGCACGTGACGCAGGCGATCGGCGTCGCAACAGCGCTCGCCGGGAAACTGTTCAACGCCATTATCGGAATCGACTACCCGGCTTTCAAACAGATGAGCGGCGGATTCACGTTCATCGAAGGAGATGAAGCCCACGCGTTTCAGGAACCGGGCGATCTCGTGGTCGATACCAGTTATGCCGCCGAGCAGCATCCCAAGCTGCATGCCGGAAGCAAGGTGCAGGTTTTGAACAGAACGTGGCGTGTTACGGGCATCGTGGAAACCGGAAAGCTGGGCCACGTTTTTGCCTCGCTCCCCGATCTCCAGAAATATACCGGCACGGAAGGCAAGATCAGCCAGATTTATCTCAAACTGGATAATCCGGCGAATACCGAAGCAGTGCTCACGGATCTGAAAAACCGCTTCCCCGAATATTCGATTTTCTCGGTGCAGGAGTGGATCGATCTCACGTCGGTCGATCAGATTCCGGCGGTCGGGATTTTCGTCAACGTGATCATCGGGATCGGTATTTTCACCGGCCTGTTCGTGGTTTCGCTCTCCATGTATATGGCGGTTCTCCAGCGCACGCGCGAGATCGGTATTCTCAAATCTCTCGGCGCAACCAAGGGCTTCGTGATGAGCCTGATTCTCTGCGAAGCCGGTTTCATGGGCGTCGGCGGCACCATTGCCGGCATTGTTCTCAGCTTCGGTTCGCGAGCCGCACTGCTGCAATTCGTCCCCGCTTCGTTGCCCCAGGCCATCGTGCCGGAATGGTGGCCCAAAGTGCTGCTCATTGCTCTTGGCTCCGCATTCCTGGGCGCTCTCTATCCCGGCATGATTGCCGTCCGTCAGGACCCCATCGAGGCGCTTTCGTATGAATAACGGCGCCATCATCCATATCCGCGACCTGCGCAAGGTGTATCACACCGGCAAGGTGTCGGTCGAAGCATTGCGCGGGGTCAATCTCGAGGTGCCAAAGGGCGAGTTTCTCTCGGTGGTCGGTCCATCGGGTTCGGGGAAGTCGACGCTCTTCCACATCGTCGGCGGCCTGACGCCGCCCACATCGGGCGAAGTCGTGGTCGGCGGGATCGACGTCGCGCATGTCAGCGATGCCAAGCGGACAGAGCTGCGCCGCACCCAGGTCGCTTTCGTCTTCCAGAAATTCAACCTGCTGCCGAATCTTACGGCGCGCGATAACATTCGAACTGCGCTCCACATCGCTGGCCGCCAGATGGACCAATTCGAAAAAGATCTGCACGATGTTCTCGAACTGCTCGGCATCGCCAAACGGCTCGATCATCGTCCTTCCGAAATGTCCGGCGGCGAGCAGCAACGCGTGGCCATTGCGCGCGCGCTCGCCACAAAACCCGCCATTCTGCTGGCCGATGAACCCACCGGTAATCTGGATTCCGCCAACTCACTCGCCGTTCTGAATCTGCTGCGCGATCTCAACCAGCGCATCGGCCAGACGATCCTTATGATTACCCACAATGCCGAAGCCGCCGATTTCGGCGACCGCACTGTGCATATGCGCGACGGTCAGATCGTCGAAATTCCGGCCGCCGCGTAGTCCATGACCCCGGCTGAAGAGAGCAAGACGAGCCGCAAGCCTGCCTGGATCACGGCCGCGGCAGTCGTCTGCATCGCCGCCGTCATGCTGACCTACGCGCGGTCGTTCGCCTTCGCGTGGGATGAAGGCTATCACCTGGTTGCCGCCTGGCTGATCGCCCACGGTAAACAACCCTACATCGATTTCGTTTTCCCGCAGACGCCGCTCAACGCGTACTGGAACGCAATTCTGCTGCGCGTGTTCGGCGTGAGCTGGCGCGTGCCCCACACGGCGGCCTCAGTGCTCTCATCCTGCGCGGTGGCGATGATCGCGGTCTGGGTCTTTCGCCGCACACAGGCGTCGCCCGGATGGCGCGCCGCTTGCGCGATCACCGCCGCGGTCTTCATTGGCTTCAACACCGCCGTCATGGATTTCCATTCGCTGCAGGCGTATGCTCTTTGCCTGGTGGGAGGGGTTTCCGCGCTCATCCTCACCATGACCGCCGTGGACCGCGGTTCACTCATCCGGCCGTTCGCGGCGGGCCTCGGCGCCGGGATTGCGGCGGCATCGTCTCTGCTCACGGCTCCTGCGGGTCCCATCCTGCTCCTCTGGATGACGATCATGAATCGCGCGGGAAACCGCATCGCGAAAGCGGCGGCCTTCATCGTTGGTTTTGCGATCCCCTCCATTCCTCTGCTGCGCCTTCTGCTCGAAAATCCCCACAACGTCTTCTTCGGCTTCGTGAAGTATCAGCTCCTCTATCGCAAAGTGGAATGGGCAGGCGCGTCCCTGCACAATCTCGGAGAGATTCTGAGCTGGGGCGATTCGAGTCAGGCGGTGCTGCTGGTTTTGCTGGCCGCGGCCGCCATCCTCTACATTCGCGGCAGTGAGACGCCAGACCCGATCAAAGCTGAGCTCTGGCTTTGCGCGATCCTCGCGGTGGGGGTCGGCCTCTGGCTGCTGGTGGCGCGCCCGACCTTCACCCGCTACTACCTGCTCACTGTTCCTTATCTCGCGATCCTCGCCGCTCGCGGCCTCTATGAAGTCTCCATTCGCCTCGCCGCGCGGCCGCGTCCCGCCGTGGCCGCCGGGATCCTTTGCTTCGTGCTGTGCTGGGGGCTGACGAACACGATCTTCGGCGAGCGGGACGACCTGATGTGGGGCGATATCCAGAAAGTGGCCGCCAAAGTTCAGTCCGTCACTCCGCCTGAGGGGGTGCTTCTGGCTGATGAGGTTGTCTACTTTGCCCTGGACCGGCAGCCGCCCTCCGGAATGGAACTCCAGGATTCCCACAAGCTCAATTTCGAGGGCGCCGAGGCGGTGCGGCTTCATCTGGTGTCGCACCCGAAGCTGGACGCCATGATCAAAGCTGGCCGCTTCGACACCATCGAAATGTGCGACGAGGATGAAGCTGACGGACTCGACCTGGCGTCACTGTATTCGAAAAACGAGTCCGCCGGTTCCTGTAAGGTCTACTGGTCCCGCGTGACTTTGCCCACCTCATTCACCCCTGCTCAAAGCGCAAGCCGTACCGGATCGCCCACAGCGCCTGGTAGATAAGTTATTGATAACGAGGGGAAAACCTGAGATGAACCATATTTAATGGCCGCTTAACCGATGGTTCATCTGGAGTTCGATATGATTCCGAAAGACGGATTTCAATCCTCGAGAATTCTAAAAGGAGATACAAAAACATGAAAAAGCTCGCCACCATCGCTATCGGACTCGGACTCGTTCTTGGCCTCACCACCGCCACCTTCGCGCAGGATGCACCTGCCAAGAAGGAAAAGACGACCAAGGCAAAGACCACCAAGGCTCCGAAGACCAAGTCTACCTCAAAGATGTAGTTTTTCCGGGCTGACTGCTCCGGAAAGCCGGGGCAGTCAGCCTACACACCTCTCCTGTTTCTCTCCCCTCTGCTTTCCTTCCTTGACGGTCGTTCTTCAATCATCTAATCTCTAGTAGTATTATCTAGATGGTGTCGCCGGTTGTTCCGCTCCGCAACGGAAGATGAATATTTCGGTCAAAGGTGAATACGCCCTGCATGCGATCTTCGATCTGGCATCGCAGCCGGGCCGCGACCCCGTCAGAATTGCCGATATCGCCCGCCGCCAGCATATTCCGCAAAAATTTCTGGAATTGATCCTCGCCAGCCTGAAGCAAGGCGGGTTTGTGGAATCGCGCCGCGGGGCTGAGGGCGGTTACCTGCTGGCGCGCCGGCCGGAAACGATCAGCGTGGGCGACGTCCTTCGTTTCGTGGAGGGCCGCCAGGAAGAGCGCTCGCGGATGCGCCGCCAGGAAGATTCTCCGCTCGGCGACCTCTGGAAGCGTACCGACAAAGCCGTCGATACCGTGCTGGATAGCGCCACGTTCGCGCAACTGGTCCGCGACTGGACCGAGAAACACAACCGTTTCGTACCCAACTGGGAGATCTGATGTTTTATCAGGACAATTCGTTCAGTATTGGCCGGACCCCACTGGTCCGGCTGGCGCGCGTGAGTGACGGCGCTCCCGTCACGCTGCT
>DASYCD010000259.1:0-5781 GCA_036500405.1 Bryobacteraceae bacterium | reverse complement strand
ATTCGTTCGCCGAGTCCGTGAACGAGAACCAGCCTTTCACTACTGACAAAGACGCCGCGAAACGCGCGATTCTCAAGACCCATGCGGTGGGGAACACCGCGCTCTACGACGCGCTGGTTCGGGTCAATCGCGATCTCTCATCTCGCGGCGGGAAAAAGGTCATTATCGTATTTACCGACGGCAGCGACAACGCCAGTATGCTCACATCGGCCGTCTCCATTGAACGCGCAAGGTCCCGGGGCATTCCGATCTACACGATCGCCGAAGGCGACGCCGTGGCGCAACAGGAACTGATTGGTGAACTGGGGAGAATGTCGCAAGCTACCGGCGGAAGCCAGTTCCTGATTCACCGGTTGAGCGACATTGCGCCGGTCTTCGAAAAAGTCTCGCAGGAACTCATGCACGGATACCTCGTCGCCTTCCAGCCTTCACCGGGCGAGAACCATGAATGGCGCAGGATCGAAGTCGTGCTGGAGGGGAGAAAGGGTTTGCAGATTCGCGCACGCGAAGGCTTTTACGTGGAGTAGATACGGTCAGGGGATCGACGGCATCGCTGCGACCAGGCGCTTCGTGAACTCCTGTTGCGGATTTCGAAACAGCTCTTTCGGCGGGCCGGATTCCACAATCCGGCCCTGATGCAGGATCTCCACGCGATGACTGATCGCGGCCACCGAAAGCAGATCGTGCGAAATGAAGAGGACGCTTGTTCCGTCGCGCTGATTCAATTCCTGAAACAGCTTCAATACGCTCGACTGCGTGATGGCATCGAGGGCGCTCGTTGGCTCATCCGCAATCAAGAGGCCGGGCTTATGCAGAATTGCCAGCGCGATCAGCAACCGCTGTCCCTGGCCGGTGCTCAGTTGCCCCGCGCGCTGGCGCAGAAAGTCACCACTCACCGGCAACTGTACGCTTTCGAGGAGACGACCGAAGAA
Organism: Bryobacteraceae bacterium; assembly: GCA_036500405.1. GTDB lineage: Bacteria > Acidobacteriota > Terriglobia > Bryobacterales > Bryobacteraceae > BOG-234. The sequence continues at coordinate 4,849 of DASYCD010000259.1, read as the reverse complement.
ATCCGCGGGCGGCGTTCCTGAACCGTGCGCGCGCCAGGTTTCTTCGAGCAGCGTCTCTACACGGAGCTTTTCGTTCAGCGCCGCCGATGGACTTTGCGGCACGTAGCCGATCCGGCGGCCGAGGATCCCGCGCATCTCGCCCGCCGGAAGCCCGACCAGTTCGCGCCCTTCCAGACGGATGCTGCCCGTCACCTCGCCGCCGCGGTAATGCAGCAACCGCAGCAGGGCAAGCGCGAGCGTACTTTTCCCCGATCCGCTTAATCCGACGAGCGAAACGATTTCGCCCGGCGCGATTTTGCATGCGACATCGTGCAGCACCTCACGCGCGCCGTAACGCGCGGATATCCGGAATTCGATAACGGACTCACTCAAAGCGCAACCATTCGACATTCCACCACACGGAAGGCGGCGCCACAGCGGGCTGCGTGCCTTTCAGATTGGGGGCAATGGCGCAGAGCGCATCCGGATTCACCAGGTAAATAATCGGCTCCTGCTCCACGGCGATCTGCTGCACTTCATCGAATGCCTTCTTGCGCGCGTCGCGCGAGCCGGAAGTCGCCTGGATTTTTTCGAGCTCATCGATCCGCGCTTCCCAGGGCGTCGCGGGGGTCTTTTCCAGCAGATTCCAGGCGTGATGATCCCCCAAGCTCATCCAGACGTTCTCCACTTCGATGGGATCGGTTTCGATGTTCATCGAAAGCAGCACTGCCTCATAGTTGAACGATTTCACAATCCGGTCTATCAGCGAATTGAAATCGAGCGTCACCACGTTGACCTTTATCCCGAGCTTCGCGAGGTCGGCCTGAATCAGCGGCGCCATGTGCTCACGGACGGCGTTGCCGCCATTGGTGATCAGCGAAAATTCCACCGGATGCCCGGCCCCGTCACGCAGCCCACCGGTTTGCTGCGTGAACCCTTCACTTGTCAGAGCCTTCATCGCCGCCCTCTCGTCGTACGGCAGCGGCTTCAACGACGCATTGAACCAGAATTTGTTCGCGGGGGATACCGGCCCTGCCGCTGGATGCGCGCGCCCGCCGTACACCACGCGCGCAATGTCATCCCGGTTGATCGCCAGACTCACCGCATGGCGGAACGCGGCCGACTGAAACCATTTCCGTTTCCATGCCGGCAGCGATCCTCCGGAGGATTCGTTGAACCACATCGATTCCGAATCCATCGATGCTCCCAGCGACTTCGTCGAGCCCGGTTTTGCCTTCTCGATGCGGTCGAAGGCCGCGGGCTCCAGCTTCGTGACGATATCCTGCTCGCCCCGCAGGAACTTCTCGACCTCTACGTCGCGATTTCCCTGAATCGCCACACGCACGGAATCCAGATACGGCAACTGTTTCCCGGACGAATCATGTTTCCAGTAGTTGGGATTGCGCGACAGCATCACGTACTCGCCCGGCCGGTAATCGCTGTAGTAAAACGGTCCAGCGGAAGCCGGCAGCTTAGCGATCGTCGCGGGCGCAATCGGGAGCGTGTCGAATAATCGATCGAGCCCCGGCTTCGGCCCGGGATACGCAATTGTGATATCGAGCGGCGAAGATACCGTGATCGAGGGGTTGCCGGCAAACGTATCGCCAAACGGCGACGCTTCCTTTGGATCGAGCGCCCGGTGCAGCGTCCGCGCTACGTCGTTGGCATCGAGCGGCGTGTTGTCGGAAAACTTCAGCCCTGAGCGCAGATGGAATGAGATCGTCCGCCCGTCGTCTGACATCTTCCAGGATTCCGCCAGCTCCGGTTCCAGGGCATCCGTCGCCCGATTCACCCGCACCAACACGCCCGAGGTCAGATAGCGAACCTCGTTCGACGAATCCTCGATCGCCTGCAGCGGATCGAACGATTTCGGATCGCCCGCAATCGAAATCCGCAACTGATTGCGAACCTCTCCGGATTTTCGGCCGCTTCCGCACGCCGCGCACATCATCGCCAACGCCGCCAGCACGCCTCTTCGCGTCATTCGCATTATTCGATTTCCCCCATCGGCGCGGATCCCAGCGTTTCGAGACAGATCATCACCAGAATCAGCAAAACCAGCGGCGCCAGGATCCACGGATTGGCCCGTACCAGATCCGGATGCCGCAAATCGCCCAGCAAATTTCCCCAGGAAGGCAGCGGCTCCGGCACGCCCAACCCCAATAGTCCTAAACTCGCCTCAGCCAGAATATACGCTGGCACCAGCACGCGAAACTGCGCGAGCGCGATGGACCGCAGATGCGGCCATGCATGCACAATCGCGATGCGCTTCGCCGGAATTCCGCTCGCGCGCGCATGCAGCAGCCAGCCGGAATTCTCCATCCGCCCGATTTCCGCCGCGAACACTCGAGCCGGCCATGCCCACCCGGCGACTCCCATCAGCGCGAACGTTGCCAGCACCGCCAGCACGGGACTCGTGTTCAGCGGCAACTCGGCCCGTAAAATGATGAACAGAAAAATCCACGGGAGCGCGAGGCAGATCGTCGTGAAAACTGAAACCACAGGACGCAGCAAGCGCCGTCCTGCGCCGAGCGGCGCAATCAACAGCGCCAGCGCAATCGACACTGCGGCCGCGGCGGGCGCAAGCACGATCGAAATCCGTGTTGCGTACAGCAACCGCGAGAAGTAGTCGCGCCCGATCTGATCCGTTCCCAGCAAAAAACGTCCACCGGGAAGAGCCGACGGGGCATCGCGAAACTGTTCGCCATAGGAATAGGGCGCGAACGCCGGCCCGAACAGCGCGCCGAGCGCCACCACAACCAGAATGACGATTGCGATCCGCCGCACCCACGTCATACCGGCTCCGCTCCCTCAATCCAGTCGCCGAACGAAGCCACCGCCGCAACAATGAACGTTATGATCAGCGCCAGGCCGCACAGGAGAGGCAGATCGCGCGCCACCGCGGCGTGCCAGGTCAGTTCGCCGATTCCCGGCACATCGCAAATCGCTTCCACCGGAATCAGCACCCCAAACGCGGTGACAAACGCGACACCAGTCAGCGCAACCAGTTGCGGGGCCGCCGGAAGAATCACATAGCGCCATGCCAGCGCGCCGCGACCCACGCCGCGCGCGCGCGCCGCCAGCAGCGCACCCGATTCATGCAACTCGCTCCACACTGAGCGCATGGTTCCGTAAACACGCGGCAGAATCGGCAGCACCGCCGCCAGCGCTACCGGCACGTCCCATAGAAAGAACGCCAGCGCCATCACGGCGGGCGGAATCGCCAGCAGCAGTCCGCTCAGTGAACCTGATGTCACAGCCAGCGCGCCGCTGCGCGGCCACACTGCGAGCCACGCCAGCCATCCGCCGAGCACCATTCCGCCGAACACGCCCCAAAGGAGAAGTTCCACCGTAACGCCGGCGCGCTGCCGGAGCAGATCGCTCACCGGCACATGGAAAGAATCCGATTCGCCGAAGTTTCCGCGCACCGCCATCGCCAGATAACGGACATAAAATCGCGGTAGCTCATTCTCGTATTCCCGCCGCGCATGGATCGTGGCTCGCGTGGCAGCGCTGATCTGCGGGTTCCACGCGTTGTCGTCGATTTCAAAACCAGGGCTGTAACGAACAAGCGCGGCGGCCAGGAATCCGCCCACTACAACGGCGAGGACCAGCGCGATCAGACTGTGGGTGAGCCGTCGCGCCAGAGTCGTTCTCTTTCGGCGCGCGGCAGGCCCGTGGTCACTCATGACACGGCGGCAGTGATGGTGCTGGTTTCAAATTCCCCGGGCGGCGGTCCGGCAAGCGCGGCCATGGACGCCCGTTCCTTCTTGCGCTGCTGCTTGCCCTTGTACATGCGGCGGTCGGCTTCCGCGAGCAACTGTTCGGCGTCAGTCCCGTCATCGGGGAAGTGGGCGATGCCGACGCTGATCGCGAGATAGCTCGGTTCCGGCGTGGATTCACCGGCCTTCCGCGCCACGCTGCGCATGTGCTCGATCTTCGCTTCCACGTCCTCATCGACCCCGTACGGAATCAGCATGACGAATTCGTCGCCGCCGAGGCGCGCAACATAATCGTTCGGTCCGCAATGTTCGCGGAGCCCGTTCGCCACGATGCGCAGAACGCGGTTTCCGGCCAAATGCCCGAACCGGTCATTGATCTGCTTGAACCCATCGAGGTCCGCCACCACAATCGCCAGCGAAGAACTCGTGCGCGCCGCTCGCGAGACTTCGTGATCGAGCGAGAGGAACAACGACCGCGCGTTCGGCAGATTCGTCAGATAATCGGTCGTGATCGACGTTTCCATCTGCCGCTGGCTGAGCGCATTCTCCACCGCCAGCGCCACTTTCGAGCTGATCGCCTGCAGGATCCGCAGATTTTCCTTGCTGAACGCATCGCGCTCGGCCCGGTACAGCGCCAGCACGCCGAGCACTCCGTTGATGCCATCGAGCGGCACCGCCAGCGCCGCGCGCAGCGTGCTGTACTTCGTCGGATCGTTCAGATATCCGGCTTCCACCGACGGATTGCCATTCAGAATTGCCTTGTTGTTCTCCGCGACCCAGCCGGAAAGCCCCTGCCCCACCGGAATCTCGAGCGAATTGAACAGCCGCAGATTTTCGCCCGAAACATACTCCGGCGTCAGCCTGTCTTCACGCCGGATGTAGACGACCACCGTTTCATACGGAATCAGACGCCGCAGACGCACGCCGACAAACGCCAGCGCTTCCTGCAAACTCAGCGAGCTTCCCAGATCCTGCGTCAGTTCGTAAAGCATTTGCGCTTCCTGCGTGGCCGCCGCGATCGAGGCCATTGCGTCGCTGTCGCTCCCGCTGCTGTGCGTCGCTGGCTTGCTCTCCGTCGAAATCGCAAAGCCGGTCGCCGGCGCGAGGCCGCGTTCGATCTTCACGTCCATCGAAAGCTTCACGGATTT
>DASYCD010000258.1:0-4474 GCA_036500405.1 Bryobacteraceae bacterium | reverse complement strand
CCCGTCACGATGACGGCGCCGGCACAAAGGCGCGGACAGCGTGCGGCCACATGACGGGACAGCGAGTCGCATCGGACGTGATCGCGAAGATGCTCTCCAGATATCTGGGACGCGACGTACACGACGACACCGGTCTCCCCGGCAAATACGACTTCGAGTTAAGCTGGACGCCCGACGCCGGTCCATGCCCCGGCGCGGCCGAGTCGCCCTCAATTTTCACCGCCATCCAGCAACAAATGGGCCTTCGGCTGGAATCGACCCGCGGTCCCGTCCAGGTGCTCGTCATCGACCGCGTGGAAAAGCCCTCCGCGAATTAACGGCCAACAAATCCGGGCGACTGTCGTCTAGTGGATAGCCCGCATGACAAAAGGACTTTTTCTCTACTTCGCCTTCGCCAGCATTGTCGCCGCCCAGTCGTTTGACGTCGTCTCTGTCCGCCTCAACACGACCGGCGCGGGGCGTTCGAGCGAGCGGTCCAACTCCGGCCACGTCATGGCGGAGAACATCACGCCCAGCTCAATGATCCAGCAGGCATTCGGCGTGCGCACCTCGCAGATCGCGGGCGCGCCGGGCTGGATCGAGACGGACAAATACGACCTCAACGCAACCACTGGCGCCACCAAAGACCTGAACGACGTCGAGCTGCAGCCTTACTGGAAATCCCTCCTCGCCACGCGCTTCCGGATGAAATACCACAGCGAAACGAAAGAAATGCAGATCTATTCGCTGACCGTAGCCAAGGGCGGCCAAAAGCTGACGGAGAACACCGCGGGCGGCGATACGTCCACGCATATCACGAACAACGCTCAGCACTCCTCGCTGACATCCACCCACATCTCCATGCCGAACTTCGCCGGTTTGCTGGCGAGAAGAATGGACCGTACCGTCGTTGATAAAACCGGACTGACCGGCGCCTATGACGTGAAGCTCGAATGGTTGCCGGATCTTTCCCAGGACACCGGCTCGGCCTCCATATTCACCGCCCTGCAGGATCAGCTCGGCCTGAAACTCGAATCCGAAAAAGGCCCGGTGGAAGTAATCGTAATCGACAGCCTCGAAAAACCCACGGAGAACTGACATGAGACTTATTGGTTTTTTGCTGCTCACCACAGCCCTTTTCGCGCAGCAGCCCACCATCGATAACGCGAAGCTCGAAACGCGCGCCGTCAACGGATCGGTCGCCGCCGAGTTGTCCAGTCTGGGCCGCGGCCCGTATTGGACGGGATGGTCCGAGCCCATCATTCCAGGCCAGCACAACGACGTTTGTTCGTGGTACCGTAACGGAAACTACTTCGACACGGGGCGCACCCCCGGAACGCCGGTACGACTGGAGGGGGAAACTGCACTCGTCGTGCTGGTACGCGTAGAGAACGGGCAGCCCGGCGAACTCAAACTGTCTTCGCCGGACTGCCACCTCGACGCGGGTGGTCTTCCGTTCTACTGGCTCACGAACGTTTCACCGGCTGAAAGCATCGCCTGGCTGCGGTCGCAGCTCGCGTTGCAGCGCAATGAATCGCCCATCATGATGATCGGCCTGCACCGCGATGGCGCCGCCGATCAGGCGCTCGATGCGCTCACCGTTGACACACAGCCCATCGACACCCGGAAGCGCGCGGCGCTCGCGCTCGGAACTTCGCGCGGCGCGCATGGCGTGACGCGGCTGAAACAGATGCTGGCGACCGAAACGAATCCGGACGTGCGGGAGCGCGTGGTGCTGGCGTTGTCCCAGAGCAAAGAGCCGGAGGCGATGCCCCTCGTCATCAACGCGGCCCGCAATGACAAGGACGCGCACGTCCGCGGCCAGGCGCTGATGTGGCTGGCGCAGCGGGCGGCTGCGCAGGTCTCGCGCGACGCCATCCAGAACGCGATCGCGAATGACCCCGAGCAGTCCGTGAAAGAGCGCGCCATCAATGCGCTGAGCCAGATGCCGAATGGCGAAGGCGTGCCCACGTTGATCGATGTCGCCAAAACCAGCAAGGATGCGAATCTGCGCAAGCGCGCCATGCAGCACCTCGGCCAGTCGAAAGATCCGCGGGCGCTCGATTTCTTCGCTCAGGTTCTGAAGCCATAAGTTCGCCGCTCCCATGTGTTAAATCTGGGAGTGAATGAAATACGTCCTCAGTCAGAGAGCGCCGGCGGGAACCCGCATCCTTCTGATTGAGAGCGGCTCGCGTTCCATCATGGAAGGCATCGTCGCGCACCTGCAGGCCAACTGGGGCAAGACCATGCCGATCGACCTGATCACCTGCTATGGCGGACGCCCCGCCGGTCTCGACGAGACCGCCCGTGTTTTTCACGTTGCCGATTACGGCACTGCCGAACTGCGCCGTAAACTCGCCGCCGAGCTTCGCACGGGAGACTACGCCTATGCCGGCGTGATCTGCGCGGGCGAGCCCATCATGGCGAAATGGAAGGTTTGGCTCGCGGCCAGGGTTCCGGCCAAATTTTTCATCATTAATGAGAACGGCGATTACTTCTGGGCGAACCGCATCCACGCGTCCGCAATACGCCGCTTCGTCATGGTCCGGATGGGACTGGCGGGCGCCGGCGCAACCCGCACGTTCGGACGGCTCCTCATCTTTCCGTTTGCCATCGTCTATCTTCTGCTTTACACCGGCGCGGTGCATCTTCGCCGCTTCCTCCGGATCAAACTAAGTCCATCATGAAACTGATACAGGTTCAAAAACACGGCGGTCCCGAAGAGCTCCAGCTCGTTGACGCCCCCACTCCCCAGCCAGCCGCGGGACAAGCGGTTGTCCACGTCGCCGCTACAGGCGTCAACTTCATCGACGTCTATTTCCGCACCGGCCTCTACAAAGCCGACCTTCCTCTTACGCCGGGCAGCGAAGCGGCGGGAACGGTCGAATCCGTCGGCGAAGGCGTCACGAACGTGAAGCCGGGCGATCGCGTCGCCTGGGCGATGGTGCGCGGCTCTTACGCGCAATACGCGGTCGTGCCGGCGGCGATGCTGGTGAAGCTTCCGGATGCCGTTTCGTTCGAAACGGGCGCGGCGATCATGCTGCAGGGCATGACGGCGCACTACCTCACCCATTCCACTTTCGCGCTGAAGAAGGGCGATACCGCGCTCGTCCACGCGGCGGCGGGCGGCGCGGGCGGCTTGATCGTGCAGATGGCGAAGATGCTCGGCGCAACCGTCATTGGCACGGCCGGTTCCGATGAAAAGGCCGCCATCGCGAAACAGGCGGGCGCGGATGAAGTGATCGTCTACACGCGCCAGGATTTCGTTGCCGAAACGAAGCGGATCACCGGCGGACGCGGCGTGGACGTCATCTACGATTCTGTCGGCAAAACAACCTTCCTGCCTGGCCTCGACACTATTCGCCCGCGCGGCATGATGGTGCTGTTCGGACAATCGAGCGGCGCCGTCGAGCCGTTCGATCCAGGTCTCCTCAATGGCAAAGGCTCGCTCTATCTCACGCGGCCCAGCCTCGCGCATTACGCCTCCGACCGCAAAGAGCTCGAATGGCGCTCGGGTGACGTGCTGAACTGGGTGGCCGAAGGCAAACTGAAGCTGCGCATCGACCGCACGTATCCGATGGCGCAGGCCGCGGACGCGCACCGCGATCTTGAAGGAAGGAAGACCGCGGGCAAGCTCATCCTGCTGCCCTGATCCAAATGCCAAAACTTACACCCGAACAACGACGCCGCCTGCAGGCCGCCGAACAGGCGCAGGCGCTCAAGCTGGATGCGCTTCTCATCACCAGCCTCACCAATGTCCGCTATTTAACCGGCTTCACCGGCAGCAGCGCGAACCTGCTGCTCTATCGCAACGGACGCGCGGTGCTCTTCACCGACCCGCGTTACACAGTCCAATCGAAGCAGCAGGTCAACTGCAAAATTCGAATCGCGAAAGGGCCGCTCACCGGCGCCATTGTGCAGGAAGCGGCGCGCACGCGACTCGGCCGCCTCGGCTTCGAGCCGGAGAGCATCAATCTCGCCCGATACGAAGGATTCACCAGCGCCCTTCCGTCTCGCGCAAAGCTTACGGCGGCGCCCGAAGGCCTCATCGCGAAGCTGCGCATGGTGAAAGACGCGGGTGAGATCGCGGAAATCCGCAAGGCTGTCGACCTCAATTCGGACGCGCTCGCGAAAGCGCTGCGGCGGCTGAAGACTGGCATGACGGAATCCGAACTCGCCGCCGAAATCGATTACCAGAGCCGTAAGCTCGGCGCGAGCGGACCGGCTTTCGACACCATCGTCGCAGCGGGAAAGCGCGCTGCCCTGCCCCATGCGCGGCCTGGCAAGGCGAAGATCGGTCCAGGCATGCTGCTGATCGATATGGGCGCGTTCTCGAACGGCTACGCCAGCGATATGACCCGCATGGTCCACATCGGCGCGGCGAACGCGAAATATCGTAAAGCCTACAACGCCGTACTTGAATCGCAGCTCGCGGCCATAGACGCCGTGAAGCCCGGCGCGACTGCCGACGCCATCGACAACGCGGCGCGCCGCG
>DASYCD010000257.1:0-8384 GCA_036500405.1 Bryobacteraceae bacterium | reverse complement strand
GGATCCCGCCGCATACGCCGGCTGCAGCGATGTCGTCGAAACCGAAAGTACTCCGCCATACGTCGTCCCCAACACGCGCCCCGCGCGGCCGAACGTCGGCGTTCCGGCGTAACCGAAGCAGCTCACAATCCCCCCGCAATTCACGTCGATATCGCCCTGCGTCACGGGGTGAAACACCGGCGGCGCCGTCGCCGCCAGCGAATAATAGACCGGATTCGGATTCCCCTGCGCGCCGCCCACCGTCTGATTGATCAGCGCCTGCACTCCCGCCATCAGCGGCGCCGCCAGCGACGTCCCGCCGAGCCCAACCCAGTTCGATGGCTTCCCGTCGCAGGGGGCGCCGCCGTTGTCCTTATCCGTAAAACAGACAATCGCGAAATGATTCCACGCAAAGCCATCGGACGCGAACATCGAGACGTCCGGAATGCCGCGAACACCGTCGTTCGGAATGCCGTCAACGCCCGATTGCCAGGACGGCTTCGGATATCCCTGGCAGGTTCCGCCCACAACTCCGAACGTCGCGGGCGCGCCCGTTGCGCAACCGCTCGGACCTCCGCTCCCGCCCGCCACCATCAGATATCCGCCAAGTCTCGCTTTGGAACTCGCGCAGAATCCCCCCGTCCCGTAGGTCGCGCCATACCCACGGAACTTCGCCAGCAGGCTGTTCGCGCACGAATCGTTCCACGGAATCTCCGGGATATACGAAAGCGCCGACCCGTAAGCCGCCGAATTGGTCGTGCTCCAGTACATCGACGACGTTCCGTTGTAGACATCCGCGAAATCCGTTCCGCCCACAGCCACCACATACGGCGACGACGCGAACGCGCTCACCCCGATGCCATGCGTGGCCGCCGTCTGGTACGCATCGCAGCTCGCCGAATCTTCGTCTCCCGAAGCGACGAAGACCGACATCCCTTCCGTCGCCGCCTGCTGAAACAGCGAATTCAACCCGGCATTCGCGGTTGCGCCGTTATAGGCCTCGCATTGCCCATAACTCACGCTCATGATGGCGGGTGCGGGCGATGAATTCACCACGTTCTGCATGGCGATCAGAAGCCCGGAAGTCATGCCCGAGTCGGCGCAGGATGCAACCGAGATCGCCGCATCCGGAGCCGCCGCGCTCGCCCACTCGGCATCCAGAATCGCCTCGATGTCGTCGCCGTTGACCCCAGGCGAAGCGCAAGCCTGACCGCCCGAAGCCGCCGGCTGCATCACGTTCAGCGAACCATTCGTATATTGCGCAAGACCGAATGCCGTACGAAACGTTGTCCAGTCGGAATTGTCATAGAGGTTGGTATCTTCCACCACCACGATCGTCTGTCCCTTCCCGGCAACTCCGTTCGCGAACAGCGGATTGAAATCGTAGATCGTCGCGAGATCGGCGGGAACAAGCGCATGAACCTGCTGCCGGGATTCCGTGAAGGTATATTCGGCGCCCGCACCGCGCCGCCGCGCCCGAGCCATGTGGTGCGGACGGAAATCGTGCATGGAAACGACGCCCGCCACCACCGGCGCCAGAGCCTCGGGAATTTGCGGATCACTCACGTTCGCGATATGGACGCTTCCGGACACATTGTAGCGGTGGATCGTTGTATGAAACGCATCCTGAATTTGCGCCGCATTTCCGGACAAATCAATCGTCATCCGGCCGGGATAAACGAAATTCACGCGCAGCCCATGCGACCCGAGCCACGCAGTTACCGCATCGAGATCGGACTGCGCCGTTCCGAAGCGCGCGCCAAACTCCTCCGCCGTCAGCCATCGATGAAAGGACGGCGAAGCCGGATCGTGCAGATCGTCGAGAAACTTCGCCAGCTCGCTTTCAAGCTGCGGGGAACGCCGAAGCTGCAGCAGCACGTGATCGAGCGTCAGATTGCCGGCAACCGGCCCCAGGTCCGCGCCCTCCGCCGTCTCAGGACGAGTATTTCCCGCAAGCGTGACGCGCCTCGCGTCCGTAACGCGGCCCCGAACCTGGGCGCGGCTAACGGGTTGCGCCCACAGCGCGGAACTCGCGCTAAACAGAAAAAACGCAGACCCCGCGAAAAAATATTGCCAGCGAGAATGAAGCATGGAGTACTTCAGATAATAGCCGAACTCACGCCGTGTTACTGAAGTTTCCATTGCAAATCAATTAGAATTTTTCACGCCCCCACAGAGCCCCCCGGAGTGTGAAGGAGAGTACGCCTGAACTCCTGCCCGCAGTATCATTTAAAGGGCGGGATCTGGAACGCAACCGCAAAGCGCCGCATCGTATTATTCAGCGCTTTGCGTCTGGGACGCAGGATTGCGATCATAAAGAAAAACCCGAACTGAGGCGACATGCACTTACGGAAAAATTCCTCCTCGCACTACCTGATGGCCTTCCTGATTCTTGGCCTCGCATCCGCTGGGGCGCAGACGCAGGACAGCAGCCAGAATTCGCTGCTCCACGGCACTTACCACTTCCGCCATGTCGCCGTTCAGAACGTCAATAACACGTATGACCCCACGCAAATGACCGCCAGCTTCGGCACCATCACGTTTGATGGAGCCGGCAACTACGTCATCACCGGAACCACGGTCGATAACACGGTCAACAGCGGAGCCGGTCAGTCCCTGACCGTCACGGGCAAATATGCGATCGGATCGAGCGGCGCCGGGTACGTCGAGAATCCGATTTATCCGAATGACCAGACAGCTTTGATTTATGGCGCGGTTTCGCAGGGAGTCTTTACCGGCAGTTCGACGGAAACGTGGAACAGCGCTAACATCTTCAACGACATTTTTGTCGCCATCCCCGCAGGCACTGCTCCCACCACCGCGAGCTTTAACACTTCATACCAGGTCGGCGTGCTCGACTTCCCTGCCGGCGTCAGCACCTCGGCAAAGAATGCGCTTTTCAAGCTGGCTCCCGATGGCGCCGGACATCTTGCGGACTTCACGCTGCGCGGTCAGGCGCAAAATCAAAGTGGAACTGCGCTGAGTCAGCCGGTCACCGGCAGCACGTATAGCTTCGCCGGTGACGGTACCGGCACGTTGACGATTCCTCTGCCCACCGCCGTTACCTCCGACAACGCCCTGTTCTCGGGTACCCGAACGGTTTATCAATCGGCTGACGGTAACTTCGTTCTGGGCTGGACCTCGAACGGCTACGACATCTTTTTCGGCGTAAAGACGCTCACTTCCGCCGCGAGCAACAGCACGAGTCTGGGCCTCTACTTTACGTCGGCGCTCGAAGATTGGATCGGCTCATTTGGCGTCGACTCGTATTACGGCTCCACCAACAACACGGGAGACGCCGCCGGACATGCCGTCGTCCATCAGAGGTACAGTCTCCCGGGCGCGTTTTCCTACGACCAGGGTATTGACGACGAGATCGTTCTGAATTCCGACGGCAGCGTGGGCAACTCGGGCAATGGCTTTACCGATCTGAACAGCTATCAACTTCAATTTGGCGTCGGCGGCCAGGCCTTCGTCGGCATCGGAACCAAAGGATTTTTTTCGCTGACGATCGGTCTTCATGCGCCGTCGTTCTCAGGAACTGGCGTTTATCTGAATCCGATCGGCGTTGTCAACGCCGCCAGTTTCCAGCCGGTAACCGCGAGCGTGGCGCCCGGCGAACTTCTGGTTCTGTATGGCTCCGGGCTGTCGGCCTCTCAAGTGATCACGCAGGGCGGCCAGGTATTCCCGCCCTCGCTCAATAACGTGACTGTCACGATGAATGGCGTCAATGCCGCCATTTACTACGTGACCGCCAACTCGATCGCGGCAGTGGTTCCCTGGGAACTTGCATCCAACCAGACTGCGCTGGTGGATATTCAGGTCAACAACAACGGAGTAAAATCCAACGTCGTGCAGGTCTATCAGACGGACGCCGCTCCCGGTTCTTTCTCGGCCGGAGCGAATGGTATCGGCTATGCCGCCGCCACTCACGCCTCCAATGGTTCGGTGATTACCGCCAGCAATCCCGTGCAGCCCGGCGAAACCATCTCGCTCTACGTCACCGGACTTGGCACCGTAACGCCAACAGTCGCTGATGGCGCAGTAGGCCCGTCACCCACACTGAGTTATTCCGACCTCTTTAATGCCGGCAATCTGGCGGTGTATTTTAACGACTTCAATACTGGCGATTCGGGCGTCGGTACGGTCACCTACGCCGGGCTCGCTCCCACGCTCGCCGGTCTATACCAGATCAACGTGACGCTTCCCTCCACTGGACTGACAGCCGGGGACAATCTCTATGTCGAGATGACGACCGACGCGGCGGATATCGTCCAGATCCAGATTCCGTTCGGCGCCGGAGCGGTGACGCCCAAGGCTGTTCCCGCTGCTGTCGTCGCACGCGCAAAGGCGCGGGCGTCCAGGAACCACGCTCGCGGGGTTCGGGTGAACCATCCCGCTGTAACCGAATAATGCCGCAACCGGGAACCAATCCATGCCCGTCGAACAATTCGTAGAATGCGATTGCTCTGGCTGGTTCCCTTCGGCGCGGCGGTGTGTCTGCTTGCACAGCAGAACGATACTTTTTCCACTGATGTCAATGTAGTCAATATCTTTGCGAGCGTTCACGACAAAAAGCTGAAGCCCGTCAGCACGCTCGGCCAGAACGACTTTACGCTTTCTGAAGACGGCCATCCTCAGACCATCCGATACTTCTCGCGCGAGACCGATCTTCCCCTTACGCTGGGCCTTCTGATCGACACGAGCCAAAGCCAGGCGGGCGTTCTCGATGACGAGAAGAACGCCAGCGATCGATTCCTCGACCAGGTTCTCCGCCCCGAAAAAGACCGTACCTTCGTCATCCACTTCGATCGCGAAACCGAACTGTTACAGGACCTGACTTCTTCGCTCCCGGACCTCCACAAGGCCATCGATCAGATTCATCTGGACGACGAAGCGCGCCCGCGGTTGCGCCAGGCCAGCCGCGGCCAGACTCCCGGCCCGGTGCCGCAGCCGGCAGGCTCCCGCATGGGCGGTACCACTCTCTATGACGCGGTCTTTCTCGCGTCGGACGAACTCCTGAAATCCCAAAAGGGCCGCAAAGCGCTCATCCTTCTGACTGATGGCGTGGATCGGGGCAGCAAAGAATCGCTTTACAGCGCGATCCAGAGCGCGCAACGCTCAGGCGTTTTGGTCTATTCCATCTGGTTCACGGATCGCACCGAGTCAAACCGCTCGCGTCCGGTGTTTGGAGGAATGGGTGGTGGAATGGGGCGACGGGGTGGCATGGGAGGCGGCATGGGACGCAACGGCGGAGGAGGTAGCCGATACCCAGCGGCTCAGCGCGGTGGCGCCGACGGCAAGAAAATTCTGGAACAGATCTCCAGTGAAACCGGAGGAGGATTTTTCGAAGTGACAAAAAAAGAATCGATCTCGGACATCTATACCCGCATCCAGGAGGAACTCCGCAATCAATACAGCATTGGCTACGTTTCCGATCAGACCGCAGGCGGCGGCAGTTTCCGCCATATCGTCCTGACAGCAAAGAAAAGCGGCCTCACCGTTCAGGCGCCGCAGGGCTACTACCCGGCGGCGGCGTTGGCGCCTCCGCCACAGCAGAACTCCCACCCTCAGGCCCCACCGGCTGGTACTGAATAATGAACGAGACCCGCCGGTTCGAATCGTCCTTCGGATTCGCCGGATCGCGCGGGCTCTCATCCGCAAACCCGCGCACCTGAGTCACCTGATCCGGCCGCATCCCGTGGTCCATCATCCACCGCCGCGCTGCATTCGCCCGGTCGGTCGAAAGCTCCCAGTTCGAATAGCCGTTGCGGCCCGCATACGGCTTCGAATCCGTATGGCCCTCCACCGTGACCTGATTCGGCAGCTTCCCGATCTCCTCCGCCAGCAGCGCCATCAGATCTTTGCCATACTGCGTCGGCTCCGGACTGCCCGACTGGAAAAACATTCCCTTCGCGTCTTCCAGCAACTCCACGCGCAGCCCCTCGCCCGTAATCATCATGACGACATGCTCGTTGATCTTCTGGAAAGGCTCAGATGACTTGATCGCCTGCTCCAGCTTGTCTTTGAGCTTGTCCATTTCCTCCTTCTGGATCGACAGGCTCTCCCCGCCCGCGCCGCGCAGACCGTTGCCGACCTCCTTCCCCTTCCCCGTCGGATCGTTGAAATAGCCGCCGATCGCCTTCTTCACCTGCTCGCTGCTGCTCACCAGCCACAGCACCATGAAGAGCGCCATCATCGCCGTCACGAAATCCGCATACGCGACCTTCCACGCCCCGCCGTGATGCCCGTGCTGCGCCTTCTTCACCCGGCGAATGACGATCGTCTGATGGATAGGAGTCGGCATTCTCTACGCCGCCTTCGCGGCCGCAGCCGCGCCTCCGCCCTTGCACGCCGCCTCCATCTCCTTGAACGTCGGCCGCACTTCGTGCGGAATCGCGCGCCGCGCGAACTCCACCGCAATCGACGGCGCCATCCCCTTCGCAAACGCCATCAGCCCCGCCCGCATCACCTGATAAAACTGCGAACCCGCGTCCACGATCTTTTCGATATTCGCCGCCAGCGGCGCCACCACGCCATACGAAAGCAGAATTCCGAGGAACGTCCCCACCAGCGCCGCGCCCACTTTTTCGCCGATCTGCTCCGGCGGACCGCTCAGCGCCCCCATCGTGATCACCACGCCCAGCACCGCCGCCACAATCCCCAGCCCCGGCAGCGCGTCGGCCACAGTGGATAACGCCCGCACCGGCACCATCTGCTCGTGATGATGCACGTCAATCTCGTTTTCGAGCAGCGCATCCAGATCATGCGCCGGCACCACGCCCGACACCGCCATCCGCAGCGTGTCGCACACGAAATACAGCAGATGATGGTCCTTGAGCATCTTCGGATATTTCGAAAACGTGGCGCTCTTCTCCGGGTTCTCCACGTCCTCTTCGAGCTTCGCCATCCCGCTCTTCCGCGCAAACTGGAAAATATCGTTCAGCATCTTCAGGCTTTCGAGGTAGTAAGCCTTCCCATACGGATTCCCGCTCAGCACCTTGAGCACGCTGCGAAAGATCTTGAAAATCGTCGGCAGCGGATTCGCCACCAGGATCGTTCCGATCGCCGCCCCGCCGATAATCACCAGTTCGCTCGGCTGCACCAGCACCAGCAGCTTCCCTTTCTCCATCAGGAAGCCGCCGATCACGGCGCCGAACACCACCAGAATTCCGAGGATCGAAAACATGCCCTAAAAGGCTGATCGGCCAACGGAATGAAAACTTGAGCGGGGATGCTATCATTCGCGAGAATGATTGAATACAGCATTGGTCTGGACCTCGGCGGCACCAACCTGCGAGCCGCCGCCATCGACCGTCAGGGCCATCTGCTCCACATCGTCACCGGCCACACGCAGTATTCCGAAGGCCGCGAGGCCATCATGGACGATATGGTCGAAGCCATCGACACCGTCCGCGGCAAACAAGGGGGCGCGGGCCTCGCCGGCATCGGCGTCGTGGTCCCCGGCTTCATTTCTCTCGAAGAAGGCGTCGTCCGGAACTGCAACAACATTCCGGCGCTCGAAAACTTCCCCATTCGCGACGAGCTCAGCCAGCGCCTCCACGCCCCCGTCATTCTCGAAAACGACGCCAACGCCGCCGCCCTCGGCGAGCGCTGGATGGGCGCCGGTCAGGGCTTCGACGACCTCGTCCTCCTCACTCTCGGCACTGGTATCGGCGGCGGCATCGTCGCCAACGGAAAAATGGTGCGCGGGTATATGGGAATGGCGGGCGAGCTCGGCCACATCACCGTCGTCCCCAATGGACTCCCCTGCGGCTGCGGCAATCGCGGCTGCCTCGAAAAGCACGCCTCCGCGACGGCGATCACCGCCATGGCGCGTCTCCTCGGTTACGGCGACGTGACGGCGAAACAGGTTTACGACCGCGCGGTAGCTGGCGACGAGCGCGCCCGGACGATTTTCGAATCGATGGGCGAAGCGCTCGGCATCGCGCTCGCCACGCTGGTGAACGCGTTCAACGCGCCGCTTTATCTGCTGAGTGGTGGAGTCATCGGCGCCTGGGAATTCTTCGCGCCGCCGATGATCGAGGAAGCCCGCCGCCGCTCCTTCAGCTTCCGCACAACGAACACGCGCGTCGAAAAAGCGAAGCTCGGTGGCGAAGCAGGATTATACGGAGCCGCCTGGCTCCCGTGGGCCTGATAAAGGAAAGCGCTAATCGAGATCGAAATCCCGAGGCTTCTTCCCAAACTCCGGATCCGACTTCGCCTGCTTCAGGAGCTCATCGAACTTGCGATTGAGCACGCTCCCCTGATTCTTCTCCGTCTCAAACGACTTCCGGAAGACCTCATCGCGCCGCCCGGCCTCGCCCTTGAGCTTCTGCACCGCCTCATGCAGATCCCCGATCGACGGCGCCTTCACCGGCTCCTCATGCGAAATCACCGCGCGC
>DASYCD010000256.1:0-70270 GCA_036500405.1 Bryobacteraceae bacterium | reverse complement strand
GGCCTGTTGACTGGTACGAACTCCTTCACCGCCAGCCGCGTTGCCGCCGCTGCAATATCCCACTGAGAAACACGAATGAACTGCGTAGAAACGCCAGAAGGTGGGCGCTGCTCATGGCAATTGCGACAACTGGTTCGACCGAAGGCGGTTTGGAACTCTCGCCCTCATTCCGAGGCAGGGAGCAGCCAGCCGTCTCGCTGACTGCTTGAATTTTGTAAGGTACTGTGGGCTAAGATTTTGGTCGGGGCGGGGCGATTCGAACGCCCGACCCCCTGCGCCCAAGGCAGGTGCGCTACCAGGCTGCGCTACGCCCCGACAAGATGAAGCTCTCTTGAGTTTAAAACATCTCCTTGCATGACGCTCTGGCGGCGTTCATCGCGCCTTCGCGCCCTGCTGGGACTTCTGCGATTCGGCCCAACGGAGATTATTTTGCGCCAGCACGTAGTCGGGCTTAATCCGGAGCGCCTCGTGGCCCGCCTGGATGGCTTCATCCCATCGGTGAAGCGCGTTATTTGCGGCGATGATGTTATTCCAGGCTTCCGCGGAATCCTTCTTTAGCTGGAGCGCCATCTTCGCGTCACGGATGCAGCCTTCGAAGTCCCCCTTCTGAAACGCCTGAAGGGAAAGGTTGATCATCGAATCTACCGCATTCGCGGGAGCAGCCGCCGCTGGCCGCGGCTGTTGCTGCGACGGCTGCATGGACGCATAACGGCGGACTTCCGGATCGTTCGGCGCGAGTTGCAGCGTTTCCATCGCCAACGGTTTGAGCTGCGCCCAATCTCCCTTATCCGCGTACGTGGCGAGCAGCAGAACACGAGAGTTCATGTCCGCGCGATTGAAGCCGATCGCTGTCCGCAACTCCCCGATAGCCTCATCATTCCGTCCTTTGCCGCGGAGCCATCGCCCGTAGTAATAATGCGGCTCGGAGTCTGTGGGAGCGAGTGCGATCGCGCGCCGGAAGTGCGCCTCGGCTTCCGTGTCGCGGCCCAAAGCGCTGGAATCGATTCCGAGGTTGATCTCCAACGACGGATAGTTGGGCGTGTACTGAAGCGCGCGTTCGAAATAATTCAGCGCCACGCGATAGTCCCCGACGGACATTCGCGCCAGCCCATAATTCATCAGTCCCCGGCCGTTTTGGGGACTCTTCAAAGTCACGTCTTCCCAGAGACTGTCCTGCGTTCGCCAGACTTCGTTGCGGCGGCGAGTTCCCAGGGCGTAGAGGAGCAGCACGCAGAGCGCTCCGGCTACAAGAACGGTCTGGAATTCGCGGCGTCGTCTCAGGATCGCCGCGCCTGTCCACGCACCCGCGAGCACCAGGCCAATAAATGGAAGAAACATGCGGTGATCGTTTTCGACCTCCGCGAGCGGGAAGATCGAAGTCGGAATCAGGCTCAGCGCAAACCACCCGAGTCCGAACCCAACCGGCCGCGCCGCCGGACGTTTCGACAAAACGACGATTGCGAAGACGAGCACGGCAACAAAGAGCAGCCCTCCCAGCGCCTCCAGGCTCAGCAGACTGCTCAGCGCGGAGAGATCGGTATCGGCGCTCAGGTGGAACGGCAGGAAAAACGAAACGAAATAACGGAACCAGACATAGGGCTGTGTGATGAGGTAGCGCCACGCCGAAACAGATCCGGGCGAAAAGCTCTTCGGCGTCATTGTGGCCTGAAGCGCAAGGAACGCAATCGTCAGGGCCAACGATGGCAATGTCCTCCGAAACACCCGCGGCCAGCTCCCGCGCGATGCATCCTCTTCGAACAGGAAAATATACAGGGCCAGCAACGCCGGAAAAATCATGGCGGGCGGCTTACAAAGAAAGGCGATCGCGACTGGCAGCAGGTAGATGCCCCACGCCCGCCACTTCGGCAAGGCCGCGTAGATCGCAACGCCGGCAACCACGCCGCACGTGGACATCAGGTCCGCCCGCTGGATGATGTAATTCACCGTTTCGGCAATCGCGGGATGCAGGCCGAACCAGGCCGCCGCAAACCAGGCAATCCAGAGATTTCGCGGATCGGGCTCGACTTTGTCGAGAATGGCCCGGAATAGCCAGGCTGCGAAAACCAGCAGCGTCAGGAACCACAGGAACGTGGAGAGATGGAAATAGAAGGTGTTGTAACCCTGGCCGAGCCAGTAGTCGAGCGCCAGAGACGTTGTGACGAGCGGACGCCATGCCTGGTGCGTGGGATAGACGCTGGACGTCCGGGCGTCGGTGAAAAACTTCGGAATATTCGAGAGGTCGCGGATAAAGACGTTGTCTGTGATGCTGTGAAAATCATCGAACTGAAACGCGTTATGAAAATGATTCGTGTAGGTCAGCGTAACGGCAAGCAATACAGAGAGCGCCGCAACGAACGTCATCGATCGTCGCATGATTTAAATCTTAGCGAAAGCGGATTCGGCCGCCGCCTCGAGTTCGCGATAAAGAGGATTCACAGTGCGCACACAAAGCTGTCTCAGAGCATCCGGAGCGGCGTCGCGCTTACTTTCGCCATCCGGCTGAAACGGGCGGGAGGGGAATTTCGCGTCCGCAGCCATCGCGAGGTCCATGCTGGCCTGTTTGGTGTCATCCATACCGGCGCCAAAGTGGTGAAGCAGGATTGCCGGGCCGGCTTCGCAGAGATCGCGATAATTCACGAATAATCCCTGAGGATCGGACCGGTATCGCAGAGCCGATTCACAGAACGCGGCGATGACGCGCGCGCACCACTCGTCTCTGGGAATCGTGATGTCTTCGCGTCGCATCCCCAGGATTGCCGGATCCATGGCGCCCGGGAGGGACATTCGGCCGGGCATGCGGGATTGCGATACCAGGACCTCGAGCGGCTCGCGATAGAGGAACACCCAGGGTGTATTGGGAAAGGCTTCGCGGATCAGCGGCAGGCGGTGAATGTGCCAGGCATCGAATTTGATGAAGTACGGCCCGGCTTCGATCTGCAGAGCGGCGACGGCGGATCGCACGATTTCGGCGCGGCCGGTTTGAATCGCCTCATCGAGAATGGGAGCTTCCGAGATCACAGTGGCGTTGGGGAGCGCCGCAAGCATGCGCGCGGCCAGCGTGGAGCCGCAGCGGGACATGTGGAGGATGAAGCCGGACGGGGAACAATTCTGTCCATTCGGCAGCGGCGCGATTCGCCGGAATGTCCGCGCGAAGCGATTTTGCAGCGCCGCTTTCACGTCGTCGTCGAAAAATGGCTGGGTGAAGCGCCGAGCGCCGAAATAAATCCACTCCGCGGCGGTCTCCTTCAGCGCTATGGGAATCCACGCGCCGGATGGAGAAGAAGCGGGCGGGGAAGACTCGGGAAGCGGGTTTGGTTTCGCTTCGACATCCGCCGCGTCGAATTCGAAACCACGGCTGTGGCCGGCGCGAATCACCTCGTCGACGAATTCCCGCGGCTCCGAAATTGCGTGCAGGGCCTGCCGCAATTCGGTATCCGCCAGAACCACGTCGCGAAATGCCGCGAACCCCAGCGGCGGCGGCGCGATTCGTTCGGTTGCCCTCGCCTCTGAGAACAGTTGGCGAATCCAGTCGTTCACTTCTGCATCGATCACCAGGTGAACGCGATCGCGTCCCCCGCGGTTGGCGACGCGGTGTGGCCGGCTCACGTCCACGTAATAACAGCCGCCTTCCGCCAGACGCAGGCGTTCGCCGCAGGAATAGAACTCGACGCCGGTGTTGGTCTCGATCGGAATATGAATCCGTACTTCGCCGTCGTCGAAGCCAAGCGCACGGTCGCAGTGCTCTCGGACAAACGAACCCGGAGCCAGGCTGAGCAGGCGAACCGACAGCAGACGGCATTCGAAGCCCGCCAGAATTTCGCGGAAATAATCGCAACGCCGCAGCACTTCCGTGTCGGCGAAGGAACTGCCCTGGGCCGCAATCCCGCCCAGTTGCCCGGATGCGGATCGTAAAGCAACGCCGCGCCACTCGCCGCCATATTCCTGTTCGTTATAGTGCGGCGCCCATTCGTGCGGCTGAATGCGCGCGAGGTCCGCCTGTAGTTTTGCCGGATCAAATCGAAGCGGGAGATCGAGGGCGTTCAGCATATCTCAGCCGACGGAAGGCGCTCCATCAGGTGCTGCAGTTCGTCGCCGCCGATGCGCTGAAATCCGAGGCGTTCATAAAAGCCGCCGGCGCGTACGTTCATCACGTTCACGTGCAGGCGCACGGGCTTACCGGAAGGGCCAGCCTCGGCGACGATCCGCCGGATAACCTCCGACCCCACTCCGCGACTCCGGGATCCGGCCATCACCATGATCTCCGCGATGCGGATCTCATCCGGAAGAGCGGCCACATAAATCCAGCCAGCGGTTTTCCCGTCGGCGAGAATGATGCGGCTTTCGCCTTCGGGATAGTGGACGCGAACGGCGTAGCGGCGCTGCGTGTACTGGATTCTCAACAGATGGCTTCGCATCGGTTCCGGCCATGAGTCGGCGCCCAGCTCCTGGCTCACGGCTTCCACGATCAGTTCGCGAAGATAGGGCTCGTCGCCGGGAGTCTCCGGACGGAACGAAACCGTCATAAAGCGGGTGAGGCGCCAGCCGGCGCGGGGCTCTCCGTCACGGCGAGGTCGGCGGCAAGCCAGGTGGACATCAATGCGCGGAACTGGCGGACAAAATCTTCGGTCGTGGAAAAGGGCGATACGGTCACGTCTGCGGGAAGGGGTTTGGGGGGCGAGGAAGGCTCGCGATACAGCAGCGTGACATCGCGCATCGGAAAATCCGGATTGGCGCTTTGCTGTGCCGCGAGCATCAGGTCTCGCTCAAAGTTTCGCTCGGGCGGCCCCCAGGAGCCGTCGCAGAGCGCGAGGATATACGCACGGCAGGCGCCGATATTCTCTTCGACCACGTACTGATAAGGACGCTTGTCGCGGATGTTAATCAACGAAACCGGGACGTAGAGCAAACCATGCTTCATGGCCTCGGTTTCGTTGAATTCTCCAATTGCTTCATGGAAAGCGCGGCGCTCTCCCTCCAGTTCCCATGCCGTCGCGCAGAAGACCCGGAGCATTTTATGCATGACAAGCTAATTCCGTGATGGGAATATGCCTTCCGTAGCAATGAGGAACGTGACGCCGAGGAAGGGCGATTGGGTAGCTACAGGAATGTTACTTCCGGTCAAACCGTTTTGCGCAGTAACAGTGGCAGCCGCCGCGGCGAGGGGAGCAAGCGGGGTTGAGTTTCCAGGACAGTATATATTATTTGTCGTTGCGGTTGTGGCGAGGAGATTCCCGGCGGGCGTGTTGGCGGTTGGGCGGGCACCCGCTCCATTGACCGCGACCGTTACCGTCGGTACGTGCGTATGCGCCGGCAGATTGGCTACGGTAAGCGAGACGTTCTGGTTGCCTGCGGCTTCACCCAACTCCACCGGCGACAGTCCAAGTCCGGTGCCCTGATGGACCGGAGCGCGTCCGCGCAAATCGGGGAGGGCGAAGGTCGTCGTGCCGTTACCTCCGTAAGTGGTGCCGAGAATGGAAAACAATGCCGCGTACTGGGAAATCGGCAAAATTTGTCCGTTGCACATCTGGTAGCCTCTGATCGCGAAATTGCCCGCGAACATGTAAATGCATCCGAGAATAGGTGTGTCAGCCATTGGAAAGGTCCTTTCTGTTGTATACGGTAGTTGCTGCTTAAGACTGCAATTCGCGCCGGAATCAAGAATGCCAGCGAGGTCCGTCGCACGTACTCAGCGCCAGACGGTCCTCGCCGGATCCCGGGATGTAAGGAGAGCGGTCAGGATTTCGGTTTCTCCTGTATGGGCGTGTTCTGTATCCTCATTGGCAACTAATCGAGTAAGAACCACTCACGCCGGGGGCGTTGCTTGATTGTTGGATTCCTATCGCGATCACATCGCCTGCTGAGATGGATTCGCTGAGGCCCGTCACGTTGTTAGTAAATCTTTGGAATGACGTACTACTCGTCGTCACGCTGGCTGTAGCGCCGGATACAACGCTGCCGTTGTGATAGAGAACGAAAGTCAGCGTATCTGCGGCGGCGCTAAATTGGCCATTGTTATATGCCAGGACGTACATCGCTTTTACCGTGCACGCGGCCGGCAAGATCGTCGCGCCGATCGAGAAATTGGGGCCACCGTTTCCTGAGGCGAAGAAGGGGTAAAAGTCTACCGTCGGCGTTGTGTTGCCAGTATTTGTGAACGTTCCCGCATATACTCCGCCTCCGGCTGCACTGGGGCCAGTGGCACCAGTCGGACCGGCTGGACCAGGTGAACCCGCCGCTCCCGTCAAGCCCACGCCTGTCGCACCAACGGGTCCCTGCTGTCCTGTAATACCCTGGATGCCCTGCGCACCCGTTAAGCCTGTAGCTCCGGTGGCGCCAGTGCTGCCCGTTGCCCCTACCGCGCCGGTGATTCCCGGAATACCCTGCGGTCCAGCATCGCCTGTCGCGCCCGTCGCGCCAGTCGACCCCGTGGTCCCCGTCGCGCCTGGCCCCGAGAGCAGCTGCCATGGCGCGTTCGGAGGCGTGCTGTTGTTTTCGCTCGAAGCGCTGATATAGGACGACTGTGTCAGCGCATCGAATACGACGTCGCCCGCGTTGTAACTATGGTCGGGAGCGCTGCCGCCTCCCGCCGACCATGTTCCCGCCGCGAGCAACGGGCTGCCTGTGGCGCCGGTTGCGCCTGTCGCGCCGGTCGCACCAGCAAAGCCCGGATTACCCTGATTACCCTGAATTCCCTGTGCGCCCGTGATGCCTTGCTCGCCGGCCGGTCCCTGCGGTCCGGTGAATCCCTGGATACCCTGCGCGCCCGTTGTGCCCATGGTTCCGGTCGTACCCGTTGCCCCAACAGGGCCGGTGATTCCCTGGATACCTTGTGCTCCGGTATCGCCTGTCGCTCCGATTGCTCCGGTCGACCCCACAGCCCCAGTCGTACCCGTGGTCCCGGTCGGACCTGGCGCGGAAAGCAGTTGCCATGGCGAAGCCGGGGGCACGCTGAAGTTCAGGCTCGCGGCGCTGATATACGAAGATTGCGTCGGAGCGTAGAATACGACGTCTCCGGCGTTGTAACTGCCGCCGGCGCCGCTGCCGTCTCCCGCTGACCATGTCCCCGCCGCCGTCGGCGGATTTCCTGTCGCGCCCATCGCGCCGGTTGTGCCTGTCGTACCCGGGATGCCCTGAATTCCCTGAGGTCCCTGAATTCCCTGGGAGCCTGTAACGCCTTGCGAGCCGGCTGGTCCCTGGGCTCCGGTGAAGCCCTGAATTCCCTGCGCGCCTGTCGCGCCTATAGCTCCGGTTATGCCTTGGATTCCCTCTGCGCCGGTGGCGCCTACGGCTCCGGTGAAGCCCTGAATTCCCTGCGCGCCCGTCGCGCCTACGGCTCCGGTGATGCCCTGAATTCCCTGCGCGCCTGTCGCGCCTGCATCTCCGGTTGCGCCCGTCGCACCAACCGCGCCGGTGGCTCCTGTCGGGCCCGTTGCGCCGCCGCGAATTTCCACTCCGAACAGAAATACCGGGTTCATGCCCGCACTACCGTTGGTTGACAAAACAAACCCAAGGATCTGGTTGCTGGTGGGATAGATCGCTCCCGCATCGTGGCAATTTCCGGCAACGGTGGTGCTGGCCTGGAAATAGTCGCCAGCGGTCGTCGGACCGTCAAACACACAAGCCGTGGTGCCGTAGGAGCTTACCGCTACAGGCGAACCGGCAGTCGTTGTGTTACCGGCGATTCCAACGATACCGGTCAAGGTGGACGTGGTCGCGTCCTGAGCTTCCGACGCCGTGCCGACGACTGCCAGTGTCTGCAGCAGATTTCCCGTGCTGCCGTTCGATGTGTAGTTTACGGTCGAGGGACCGGTTGCGCCGACTGCACCGGTAGCGCCTGTTGCCCCGTTAGCGCCAACTGCTCCAGGCGACCCTGCTGCTCCCGCCGGACCCATTGGTCCCGCTGATCCGGCAGGACCTGCTTGCCCCGCCGGTCCCGCCGGTCCCGCAGACCCATCTATTCCCGCTGGACCGATTGGCCCTGTCGCTCCCGTCGCGCCAGAAGGTCCGGTTGCTCCGGTTGGTCCGACAAGCCCCGTTGCTCCGAGAGCTACCGTGACTGTGCCTGTGTCGGCGCTGGGCGGCACAATGGCCGAAATGAGATAGAGTCCGAGGCCGGAATATGTGGCCGAATCAACCTGGGCAGCCGCTCCGTTCACTGTAACCGCCGGTATTGCGAGAGCATTAGACGTCGGCCCCACGGGACTCGGCGTCATACCGCTCGGCACAGCAGGCGCAATGGCGCCAAGCCCGGTCGCCACGATGTGGATTGTATTTCCTGGAGCCGCCAAAATCACGGCGGTGTTCGCCGAGGATGGAGCGGCGATACTCGTTCCCTGCGCCACAAACATTCCCAGGTCCGACGCGGCCAAAGTCATCAGGAATGGGGTGCTCGTCTGGCTTCCGGAGGTAACCGTCACGTTCACAGAGGCCGAGCCCGCGGGAAGCTCAAAGGGGACCTGGACGTTCAGCTGCCCAGGACTTATATAAAGGATCGGGGCGGCAATACCTCCAATATTCACTGACGTGCCTGCGAGGGTCGTTGGAGCAGTCGGCGGATAGGCGTTCAGCGTGACACCCGTTGTCAGACCCGAGCCGTAGATACTGATCAACTCGCCGCGCGCCACGTTGCCGGTGGAGCGCACAAGTGGAGCTGCGCTCTGAACCGACGTGATTTCGGGCCCCTGCGCGGCAGCGGAGACAGCTGCCGCCAGCAAAATAATCCCATAGCACGGAACTTTCCCAAGTCGCGAAAATACCATATTTTTGCGCAGACCTCCCCCGGAATATTAAGCGATAAATTTAAAATTTACACGCTTAATAATAATTAGTACAGGTGGTACCAGAGCATTCTACTGGAGCACACATTTAGCGGTCAATGAAGATTGGTGTGAAATAGTACGGGCGGTGGCGAAAACTGGAAACAATACTGGTGTAATAGAGATGAAAAAACACGAAATTGAAACAAATTTCGCAGGCCATTCGGCATTATGGCCTGAGTTTTCATCTACCGCGCGTCTTTTGCGATGCCGCGTAGATCAGGTTGTTGCGGGCGAGCGTGAAATCCGGTTTTAATCTTAGAGCTTCCCGCGCGGCTGCAATTGCATCGTCCCACTGATGTAGATCTTCGTAGGCCGCAGCTTCATTGTTGAAGGCTTCGGCATAATTCGGACGCAGCCGGACCGCATTTTTCGCGGCGTCCAACGACTCCTGAAATCGCCGCGCCCTGCTATACGCCAGGGATAGGTTCAGATAGTTTTCGGGCGTTGCGCTTTGTTTTACCGCGGCTTCGGCCGCAGCCACTGCGCCATTGGGGGGAGAGACCGCAAAAACCGATGTTTGCGGCGCGGGCGAGACCGGTGTGCTTGCTCGCGAGAGCAGATAAGCGGCGCCGAGGATGAAAAGAAAACCCACGACGACGAGGACGCGTTTGTCGACCGCCGCCGGCCTGTTTGTCGATCTGCCGGCCACCATGTCCGGCGATTCCGATTCCATTTGGAAGCAGAATAACACCCATTGGCCGCAGTGCAAAAGAAAACTTCTTCAATCGGGCGATCCAAACTGTGGAAAAACGGCAAAAAGCGACGGAGGTGGCATATATACCCAAAGTGGTATTACCAAAGTTAATAAAAAAATGAAGGTGTTTCATTTCCGGACAGCGGCTCCGTATCTTTTCTCGTTCGAAGACCGTAGTTAGCGATGAAAGGGAAACAAGATGTGTCCGCTCTGCATAGCAAACACAGCAGTAGTAGTCGCCGGGGCCGGGTCCGCCGGAGGAATTCTCGCGATAGCCGCCGGCCGGCTCCGAACCTTTTTCGACGCGAACCGTTTCCGTTTATTTTGGAAGTCATATTGTAGAAAGCAGAAGGAGAAACCGAATGGTAATGAATGCACCCTCAATCGTGTCCCGGCAGGAGTGGGAGGCAGCGCAGCAGCAGCTTCTCGTGAAAGAAAAGGCGCTTACCCGCTCGCGTGACGCGCTGGCCGCCGAACGCCGGCGTATGCCGTGGATGAGCGTTGAGAAGAAGTACGAGTTCGACGGGCCGGGCGGAAAGGTGAGCCTGCTCGATTTGTTTGAAGGCCGTAAACAACTGATCCTCTATCGCGCCTTCTTTGAGCCCGGCGTTATCGGCTGGCCAGACCATGCCTGCCGCGGATGCTCTCTCGGCGCGGATCAGGTAGGACATCTCTCACACCTGAACGCCCGTGATACAACGCTCGTTTATGCCTCGCGCGCTCCGCAGGCCGATATCGCACGCCTCAAACAACGGATGGGTTGGAAAATGCCGTGGTACACGATCACCGGCGACTTCGACAAAGACTTCGGTGTCGATCAGTGGCACGGGCACAACGTGTTCTTGCGGGATGGCGAGAAAGTGTTCCGCACCTACCTCATCAACAACCGCGGGGATGAGGCGATGGGGAGCGTCTGGAGCTATCTCGACATCACCCCGCTCGGCCGCCAGGAGACCTGGGAAGATTCGCCGGAGGGTTACCCTCAAACCAAGCCGTACGAATGGTGGAGATGGCATGACCAATACGCCGCGCAGCCCGGGCCTGACGCGAAATGGCTCGATATGATCTCCGACCCTGAAGGAGCCGCCGCGCGGAGGCGCGACGAAGAGGCGAAAGGCTGCAACTGCGGCTGAAGTAAACATGGAAGACACCGGAAAGTTCGAAGCTCGCTATCTCGCATTTCTGGAAACCCTCGGCCCCCTGCGGCCGCGGCTCCATCGATACTGCGCCCGCATGACCGGCTCCATCATGGACGGCGAAGACGTGGTGCAGGACGCGCTTTTTCGCGCCTATCGCAACCTGGAAATGTGGGACGACAACCGTCCGCTCACGCCGTGGATTTTTCGCATCGCGCACAATCAGTGCATCGATTTTCTGCGAAGCCGCGGCGTGCGGATCGAGGCGGAAGCGGCCGTGGCGGCGCCGGACTTCACCGAGCCCGGCGACCCCATCGGGCCGGCTATTGGCCCCGCGATCGAACATCTGGTGATGAATCTTCCGCCGAAGGAGCGCGCATGCGTGCTGCTGAAGGATGTCTTCGAGTATTCGCTGGAGGAAATCGCGGAGTTGGTCGAATCGACGGCCGGCGGCGTCAAAGCAGCTTTGAATCGCGGCAGGTCGAAACTGGAGTCACTGCAGAATATGCCAGCCGCCCCACGCGGCTCGACGCCTGGTAATCAGCAGATTCTGCGGCTTTACGTCGACCGGTTCAACAGTCGCGACTGGGACGGACTTCGCGAACTGATCAGCGCCGACGCCCGGCTGCTGGTGGCCGATCGCTATTCAGGCAGCTTCGCCGCTGGTGACTATCTTGGCGTCTACTCACGGATGAAGCAGATTTGGCGGCTGGCGATGGGAGAGGTTGACGGCGAGCCCTCCATTGTTGTCGTCAACCAACGGAATGGCGTATGGGAAATCGAGGGGGTTATCCGGCTCGGTATCCGGGCGGACGGACAGGTTGAGCGGGTTTCCGACTATCAGCACTGCCCTTGGATGCTGACCGCCGGGTCCATCGTGGTGAGGGACGTGTTTGCTTGAGTCCTGAGGATCGACAAAGTGGCTTCCGCTCTCGGCAATTGAATACCGGGCATTGGTGGAACAAGCCCCGATCATGATCTGGCGAGCGAACACCAGCACGGAGTGCGACTACTTCAATGACCGCTGGCTTCTATTCCGCGGACGCACGATGGACCAGGAGACCGGCAATCAGTGGGCAGAAGGCGTACATCCCGAGGATTTCGATCACTGCCTGAAGACCTACCTCGAATTTTTCGGCCGGCGTGAAATTTTCGAAACGCACTACCGGATAAAGCACGCAGACGGCGAATATCGCTGGATATTCGATCGCGGCTTCCCGTTCTACGCCGATGACGGCGCATTTCAGGGTTACATCGGAAGCGGCATCGACGTGACCGAGCGCGTCCTGGCACGGAGGCCCGGATTCTCCAATGCGCCAACGAACCATGCGCCGTGCAGCACTGCGAACCTTTTCGAAGAGTATCGATCTGCTGGTGCCGGTGTCGTCCTGCAGGAGAGCAACGGTCCGGCAGTCGCGCGCAAAGTGAAAAACCTCCAGCCTTGCATGCGTCTTCTCTATATCAGCGGGTTCAGTCTGCCCGAACTCCAGCGGCGCGGATTGCTCTCGCAGAAGGAAATGACGCCGGGGGCGGTAGA
The DNA here is from genome assembly GCA_036500405.1 of Bryobacteraceae bacterium. Classification (GTDB taxonomy): domain Bacteria; phylum Acidobacteriota; class Terriglobia; order Bryobacterales; family Bryobacteraceae; genus BOG-234. The sequence goes on along the minus strand of DASYCD010000256.1, from coordinate 58,084 downwards.
ATTTCTTCAGAAGCCGTTTTCATCGGAGCAATTTCTCGATCACGTGAAGAAGCTTCTGCCGAACTGAGCATGACACCGAAAACAGCCGCGCTGCTTGCCGATCCGCCTCCGAAGACGCACATGGTTTACCCCTACAGCAACTTCGAGCAGATCGTGCCGGTGGTGGCCCGCTTTGCGGCGGAAGGCATCACGCGAGGTCAGGCCGTTGTCCTGATGGTCACGGATGAACACCGCGAGGCTATCATCGAGTCGCTTTCCCAGGATTCGATCGATGCGCGCGGTCTGGAAGGCGAGGGACGGCTCATTTTTCTCGATGTGGGAAGCAGCGATTTGTTGCGCGACAGTCCGAGCCCGGAGGCTTTCGACGCATTCGTCGGCGTGGCGGTTCGCCACGGCATCGCCAGCGCACCTTCCGGCAAAGTGCGGGTGTATGGCGAAACGGTAAACCAGATGTGTTCCTGTGGCAGCGCGGAAGCCGCCGTCCAGATGGAAGAGCTTTGGAATTCGCTCGAGGAATCGCAGTATATCCCGGTCTTGTGCAGCTATTCTCTCGATGCGCTGCGGCCCGTGGGGCAGGACCTTCGGGATCGGATTTCCCGGGCCCATAACCACGATTTATCCAACAAGAACTGATGCTGCTTCTGCCAGTACGGCAAAACTTTCCACGTCGAGCTCTGGCGGATGTCGCTGGAGCGGTCCGCCGTGAACTGGATGCAAGCGGCATCGCCGCAGGACTGTCGCCCGGGGCGCGGGTCGCAATCGGCGCGGGCAGTCGCGGCGTTTCGAATATCAGCGCGGTCGTCGGAACGGTTGTCGAATTCTTCCGGACGAACGGCTTTCGGCCTTTCATTTTTCCGGCGATGGGCAGTCATGGCGGCGGGACCGCGGAAGGTCAGGCCGCGACGCTCGCACACTACGGCATCGACGAAGCGACGATGGGGTGCCCCATCGTCAGCTCGCTCGATGTTCTCTCGCTTGGCGAATCGAACTTAGGCGTTGAAACCTTTGTTAGCCGCGACGCGTGGAATGCCGACGCCATCTTCCTGATCAATCGCATCAAGTGGCACACGAGCTTCGCCGGCCCGCTCGAAAGCGGTCTCACGAAGATGGCGGCGATTGGTCTTGGAAAGCTGGAGGGGGCGAAAACGTCGCACTCTCATGCGCGCAGCCTCGGCATGGACCGCGTGATCCGCTCGTCCGGCGAGCTGATTTTCGGAACGGGCAAAGTTCTCGGCGGACTGGCGATTCTGGAAGACGCTACACACGAGACCGCGGAGGTCGCCGTGCTGCCGGCCGCGCAACTCATCGAACGCGAAGAGAAACTGCTGAGCCTTGTCAAGTCGTGGATGCCGCGCATTCCCATTCCGGCGGTGGACATTCTGATTGTGGACGAAATTGGCAAGAACATCAGCGGCACCGGAATGGATCTGAAAGTCGTGAACCGCGGGGTCCACGGGGAGTACAACCCGTGGCCGAATACGCCGCGCGTCGAGCGCATTTTCATCCGCAGCCTCTCGCCTCACAGCGGCGGCAACGCGGTGGGCGTGGGCCTGGCCGATGTTGTACATGACGATGTGCTGCCGCGCGTGAACCTGCAGGTGAGTGGTCTGAATGCGAGGACGTCCGGCTCGCTGGCTACGGTCAGAATTCCCCTGCACTTTCCGTCCGATCGCGAATGCATCGATCTGCTCATGGCAACAGTCGGCAAACTCAACCCCGCCGATGTGACAATCGCGTGGATCCACAATTCGCTGGAACTCGGCGCCCTCGCGCTCAGTGAAAATCTGCGCCGGGAAATCGACGCGAATCCGGATCTCGAAATCGCCGGGCCTGCGTTTCCTATTGAGTTCGACGAAGCGGGGAATCTCCGTCCTCACCTGTTCCATGCGGACGGAACGACAGCAGCTGATTGAGGCGCGCGGAATCGAGGCCGCTCATTTCCGCTGCGACTTCCCGCACGGTACGGCCAGTGTCCGCGGCGCGTTTTGCGATGCCGGCCGCTTTGTCATAGCCAATCTCCGGCGCCAGCAGCGTTGCCATCGCGAGTGATTGTTCGATCAGGGCTTCCGAGCGCTTCGGGTCCACAGCCAGATCGGCGATACAGCGAACCGCGAAGTTGCGTGAACATGCCGCGAGCAGATTGATAGAGTCCAGCAGGTCCCACGCGATCAGCGGCATCATGGTGTTCAGCTCGAAATTGCCAGCGGCGCCGCACCAGGCAATCGTCGCGTCGTGACCGATCACCTGCGCGCACGCCATCAGCACGCTCTCCGGCACTACGGGATTGACTTTGCCCGGCATGATGCTCGACCCTGGCTGCAGTTCGGGCAGCCGGATTTCACCCAGCCCACCGCGAGGTCCGGAGCCGAGCCATCGAATGTCGTTAGCAATTTTGGTCAGCGCCACGGCATACGTTCGCAGAGCGCCGCTCACGAACACCACGGCGTCTTTGGATGACTGCGCCTCGAAATGATTGCGCGCCTCATGAAAGTCCAGCCCCGTGATGCGCGAAATGCGTTCAATGGTCCTCGCGGCGAATCCCGCGGGAGCATTGACCCCTGTGCCGATCGCTGTTCCGCCGAGCGGCAATTCCAGCAAGCCCTGCATGGATGCTTCGAGCCGCGCCGCATTCGCCCGCACCTGATGTTCGTAGCCGCTGAATTCCTGACCGAGCGTCATCGGCGTGGCGTCCTGCAGATGGGTGCGGCCAATCTTGAAGATTTCCGCAAACTCCATCGCCTTACCTTCGAGCGTGCCGCGCAGCAGTTCCATGGCGGGCAGCAGTTCGCCGTGAATTCGGCGTGCCGCGGCGATGTGAATCGCCGATGGGATCACATCATTGCTCGACTGGCTCCGATTCACGTGGTCATTCGGATGGCAGCCGGCCAGATGGGCGATCACTTCGTTCGCGTTCATGTTGGTGGACGTGCCGCTGCCGGTCTGAAAAACGTCAACGGCAAACTGATCGAGATACTCGCCCTGAGAGATCTTTCCAGCCGCGGCGGCAATGCGTCCGGCAATATCGGCCGGCAGCGCACCCAACTCGGCGTTCGTCTCGGCAGCGCAGGCCTTGATCAGCCCCAGCGCACGGACAAATTCCGGCTGAAGCCGGTGGTGGGAGATCGGAAAGTTGAGAATGGCCCGCTGCGTCTGTGCGCCATAAAGCGCATGTGAGGGAACAGCGACCTCACCCATGGAGTCATGTTCAATCCGGCAATCGGTCTGTTCCGGCCCCAAAGTCCACGGCGGCGGGTCAGAGGCGGGGAAAGACCCGGCCGAAGCACGATCAATCTCATCATTTTCGAGCGGAGTCATGGAGAGGCAAAAACAGCACACTTTCGGCCAATGTTGCTTCTGAAACCTCCCGGTGGAGTTGGCGGTCGCGAAAAGTCCTTTAATTACAAGCAACGAAAGCCTTTGTATTCCGGCACTCAAATTGCACCCGAGAACGTTCGTTATTGTGGGCATCCAGATCCGGCCGTATACAGAAGAGTTGAGCGAATCCGTCGCAGACTTCAACCGCCGGGTTGCGCCCGCGAACATTTCTTTCAGCGTTCCCATCACTCCTTCGGCGGTCTGGCTGCCCAAGGCGCCGGACCGGACTTTGCATCGCGAGATCTTTCTGGCTCTCGATGACACCGGCGTGCGCGGAGCATATACGCTCAAGCTCCAGGAATTCCTGTGCGGCGGCGAAATCCGGACGGTGGGAAGCTGTCAGATGCCGATTTCCGAAGGCATTGTCGATAAGCGTTATGCGTTGGTGGGGATTCAGATTATGCAGGACGCGCTGCGCCGGCAGCCGCTTGCCTACGATCTGGGGATCGGCAGCTTCGATGCGTCGATCGCGAAGGTACACAAGGCGATGGGGTGGAGTTTCAGCGCCCTGCCGTTTTACTTCCGGATTCAGCATGGTCGCGCTTTTGCGCGGGAGATCCGCTACCTGCGGACGTCGCCGCTTCGCCGGTTGCTGCTGAATCTGGCGGCATGGTCCGGTATTGCTTCGTTGGGCGCCAAGCTGGCTCATTGGGCAGCGCGGCAACTCACTACGCTTCGCCATGGCGTGCTGGCAAAGCTTTCTCGAAATTGCGACGTATTCGCGGAATCGTTTTCCGCCTTCGGATGCTGGGCGGACGATATCTGGCGCCAATGCGGCGATCACTATTCGACGATCGCCGTGCGCACCGCTGACATCCTCAACATCCTGTATCCGCCCGATAGTGACAGATTCATTCGAATCCGCGTGCTGCGGCGGGATCGCACCGTTGGCTGGGCCGTTTTGCTCTGCACGCGAATGGAAGAGAGCAAGTATTTCGGCAACATGCTGGTGGGTTCCGTGGTGGATTGCCTGGCCGTGCCGGGCGAAGAAGCCACGGTGATGGAAGAGGCGCTGCGCATTCTGGTGAGGCGCGACGCCGATATCGTCGTGACCAATCAAAGTCACTCTTCCTGGCGGCAAGCCTGCCGCATAGCGGGCTTCATCGAAGGCCCGTCGAACTATATTCTGGGCGCCTCGAAGGCCTTTACCGCTCTTCTGAGTGAATGCGATCCACGGGGGGATCGCGTTCACATCACTCGGGGAGACGGGGACGGCCCCATCCACCTTTGATCCTACACGCCGGCAAATGAACATCATCGGAATCAGCGGACTCGAAACCTCCGTTCCTTTTAAGAAGCGCCACTGGCCAAATCTGGACGAGCGCGAATACCGTATCTCACAGGGCCATGACTCGGCGGCGGCGCTGATCGTGGATGGCGTCTGTGTCGCCGCGGCCGCGGAAGAGCGCTTCACGCGTCAGAAGCACACGGCCGGATTCCCCATCAACGCGATTCAATACTGCATGCGCGAGGCGGGGCTGAAGATGAGCGATATCGACGAGATCGCTCACGGTTTCGATTATTCTCCCTACGCGAAGTTCTATCCCGCGGGCACGATTTCGGCCGCGCGATATGCGGAGGTGTATTCGAAAGCCGCTCTGCTTGACCTGGTGCGCAAACATTTGCCGGATTATCCGGAGGATCGCGTTGTTCAGGTGAGTCATCATCAGGCGCATGCGGCCAGCGCGGCATGCACGTCCGGTTGGGATGAGTGCCTCACGGTTGTGATTGACGGGATGGGCGAGGCGGAAAGCGCGTCCGCGTTTCTGGCGCGCGGCGGTTCGCTCGATCGCGTGGCGTGGATTCCCGTTCATGACTCCATCGGCATTCTGTATTCGCTGATCACACTGCATCTCGGTTTCGATTTCAATTCGGACGAATACAAGATTATGGGACTCGCGCCGTATGGAGATCCCGCGCGGTTTCGGCCGTTTTTCGAAAAGACGGTGCAACTGCGGGATGACGGAACAATCCGGATTCCGATCCTCGCCCTGAATCGCACGCCGGACGAACGGGAAAACTATCTCGCCACTCGGCGCTATCTGAGTTCGGAATTGATGGAAGTGCGCGAGCCGGATTCCGAAATCACTGATCGTCATCGCGATCTTGCGGCCGGTTTGCAGGAGTGCCTGGACCGCGCTTTTCTGCATCTCTGCGGGTCCTGGGGCAAGCGCACCGGACAGCGGCGGCTTGCGCTCGCGGGCGGCGTAGCGCTCAACTGCACGGCGAACGGCCATCTGATGCGTTCCGGTCTGTTCGATGAAATCTACATTCAGCCCGCCGCCGCCGATGATGGCTCATCGCTCGGCGCCGCTCTCTATCGCGCCATGCTGGCGGGCGAAGTGAACCACAAGCGATTTCCCGTGCCCTATCTCGGGCCCGGATATGGCCAGCAGGATACGAACACCGCATTTGCGCGTTTTCGCGACTCGATCGAGGTGGAACATTTTGACAGTCTCGACCAGACCTGCGCGAAAGCCGCGGACCTGATGGCGCGTGGGCATGTGCTCGCCTGGTATCGCGACAGGATGGAGTTCGGTCCCCGCGCTCTCGGCAATCGCAGCATCATTGCCGATCCGGGCCGCGTGGAAATGCGCGACCGCGTCAACGCCATGGTGAAGATGCGGGAAGCGTTTCGACCCTTCGCCCCCGCGGTCTCCGAGGAACAGGTTCATCAATGGTTCGAAGTCGAGCCGGGAACGAAGCTTCCTTATATGATCGTGACCGTCGACGTCCGCAAGCCGTATCGCGAACAGTTGCCGGCAATCACTCACGTGAACGGATCCGCCCGCGTCCAGACGGTATCGGCCACCAGCAATCCGGCTTTTCACGCGCTGCTGCGCGCCATGGGAAAAACCACAGGTCGGGAGATGGTGTTGAACACCAGCTTCAATGTAAAGGGTCAGCCCATTGTGAACACGCCCGAAGAGGCGGTCGAAACGTTCCTGCGAACGGGAATAGATTTCCTGTTCGTGGGCAATGCGATGGTTTCGCGGCGCGGAAAGTGCACCAGCTAAGTGGCACTTTTATTCCTTTAAATCCCCCGGAAGGTGAGTGCGCTCACAAGCGTAAGTCGCTATGTGCGTGATTATCAATAGTTTCACCTGTGAATTACTCGTGTTACTCACAAGTCTGCTTTCTGGCATCCCAGTTGCCTTAATGCGGCCCGGAGGCTTTTCACATAAATGATCAAACGCTTTTTGCTGCTGGCAGCTCTTGTTGCATCTCCGGTTCTGGCGGCGCCGATGACCATTGTCTTTTCCGGTAATGCGACTGGCAGCGTCGGCGCTACGGCGTTCACCAACCAGCCATTCTCGATCACCTTTACTACCGATACGTCAAGCGTGACCCATGGAACCCCGTGCTGCGCGGAGGATTACTCAACACCTTCGGGAACACCTGCGGCGGCGGACTTCGGGCCAGCTGGAAAGTTCACTCTTGCTGACAACCAGTCCGTCTTCGTCCATCAGGACGAGCAGACGCTAGGCGTCTGGCACTACGACTCTCCGGATTACCTGACTGTAGGCAATCCAGTGTTTTCGACTTATACCTTGTCTGCCAGCCAGGCCGCCACTCAGGGCACCACGAATGTGTTTCCCACAGCCAGCCCGATGAAAACGTCGGCTGGCAACCTTACGCTGCAATCGGTGGCTGGCGTGAGCGTTCAAGTGTCTGTGAGCGCCGGCGGCGGGAATACCCCGGTCATTGCGTCTGCGGCAGCCGCATACGGCACGGGAGTTTCGCAAAATACGTGGATCGCAATCCGGGGTACGAACCTGGCCCCAGCTGGAACACCAGTGGGCGGCGCGCTCTGGAGCAATGCCCCTTCATTCGCAAATGGATTGATGCCGGATTCGCTGAATGGCGTGAGCGTAAAAGTGAACGGCAAAACGGCCTACGTTTACTTCTATTGCGCCGCCAGCACTGCGCCGGGATCTGTTTGCACTTCGCAGGATCAAATCAATGCATTGACACCGCTCGACGCCACGACAGGACCGGTCGACGTAGTTGTCTCGAATGGCTCAGCCACTTCGGCGGCGTTTAAAGTCACTGAGACTCAGGTGACCCCCTCGCTGTTCCAGTGGGACGGAAGCAAGCCCTACGTAACAGCAACCCACGCCGATTACAGGATACTGGGCCCCACCAGTCTCTTTACGGGCTTCTCGACTCCCGCGTCTGTTGGCGAAACCGTAGTGTTGTGGACGAGCGGCTTCGGTCTGCCGAAGGACACGCTGGTTCCGGGCTCCAATACCCAGTCGAGCCCTCTTCCCGTGTTGCCAACCTGTCAGATCAACAACGCATCGGCGACAGTTACCTATGCCGGCGTGGTGAGCCCCGGTCTTTACCAGCTCAATGTCGTAATCCCGAATGGAGCCACTGACGGCGACAACCCGATCCAGTGCACCTACCAGGGAGTGAACACGCAGGGTGGTCTGAAGATCACTGTAAAGAGGTAAGCGCGGGCGCGAAAGCCTCCAGCGCTTCACGTTTTATAAAGTACAATCCGCGAGCGACGGCAGGAAATGCCTTCGCTCGCGGATTTTGTTTTCGGGACAATGGATGTCGTTCGGTTCCACTCCGGGAAAAGAGTGGAAATGTTTACCCCTGAAGTGGTATCTGGAATTTCGCGGGTGTTGAAAATCGGGTAATAAAAACACACCTGCTCTGGCACTGATCGTGCTGCGTCCGGGTGAAGTAGGAGGATCGCAGATGGTGGAAACGCTGGCGGCCCCGCGGCCCGCCGCTTCAGGCCGGGATATTCTTTGCCCGGGCGCCAAAGTTTATTCGACCTGTCCGCCGAGCTACGGGCAAAAAGACTTCAGAAGATACAAAAAATCGGTAACTCGCGCGGCGCAGTGGAGTGAGGACGCAGGCTGCGAGGGGATGCTGATTTACACCGATAACCAAATGGTCGATCCATGGCTGATCGCGCAACTTGTTATCGGGAACACGTTCCATTTAAGCCCACTTGTGGCGCTGCAGCCCATCTACATGCATCCGTTCAGCGCGGCAAAAATGGTCAGTTCGCTCTCGGCGCTGCATGAGCGGCGTGTGGATCTTAACCTTGTCGCCGGTGGATTCCGCAACGATCTGATTGCCCTCAATGACCCCACTCCGCATGACGCGCGTTACGAACGCCTCGCGGAATATGCGAAGGTCATGCTCGATCTGCTTCGCCACCCTTCGCCATCCACATTCGAAGGGCGCTTTTATCAGGTTCGCAATCTGACTCTCCAGCCTGCATTGCCGGCCGAGTTGATGCCGCAGGTACTGATGTCGGGTTCCTCACCCGCCGGTTTGAATTCAGCCCGCGCCATTGGCGCTATTCCCGTGCAGTATCCTGAACCGCCGGAGCACTACGCGTCATTATCGGAAAGCAAACCATCGGACGGCAAGCCGCTCGGAGGCCACGGTCTTCGCATCGGCATTATTGCGCGGTCCGATGAAGAGGAAGCGTGGCGCGTCGCGCTCGATCGATTCCCGGACGATCGGCAGGGACAGATCACGCATAAGCTCGCCCTCAAGGTTTCGGATTCTGTCTGGCACCAGCGTCTGGCTGAGCTTGGTAAATCGAACCCGCAGGAAACGTCGGCGAGTGCGACAGGCCGCAACCCATACTGGCTCGGTCCTTACGAAAACTACAAGACGTTCTGTCCGTATCTCGTCGGGAATTATGAGTCGGTGGCGCGGGCGCTATCGGGTTATCTCCTGGCCGGATACGACACCTTCATTCTGGATATTCCCGCTCTCGAAGAGGAATTCGAGCACATGCGAACCGCGTTCCGGATGGCTGCCCGCGAGGTCACTTGGTGAGGCGGAGATTGCAGGACGCTCTGACGAAGTCGGCGGAAAATCACCCCGAGAAAACTGCTGTCGTCTTTAAAAATCAGCGGATGAGTTATGCGGAATGGGAGCAGGCTTCCAATCGCGTGGCGCGCGCGTTGCGGAACGCTGGTTGCGTGAAAGGGGACCGCGTCGGTCTGTTCCTTCCGAAGTCGCTTGAAATTCTGATCGGCATGTTCGGCGCGCTCAAGGCGGATTGCATCTACGTTCCGCTGGATACGTCCTCGCCCGCCGCCCGGCTTGCGCGCATCCTCGAAGCGGCAGATTGCCGCTGCGTACTGGCCATGCATTCCGCGGGACCCCTCTTGACGGATCTGTTACGCGGTTCAGCCAAAGTGGGCTGGATGGATCCTGTTACGGAAAGCCCGGACGATGACCGCGCTGCTTTCTCCTGGCCGGAGGTGCAGTCGCTCTCTTCGGCGCCTCTTCCATCCTCCACAACGGACGAAGACATCGCGCACCTGCTGTTTACTTCCGGCACCACCGGGGCGCCCAAAGGCGTGATGATTACGCACTCGAACGCGCTGCAGTTTCTCGATTGGGCCGTGCCGTATTTCGGCATGGAATCGAGCGATCGCGTTTCCGCGCATCCGCCCTTTCATTTCGATCTTTCCACTTTCGACATTCATGGAACCGTTCGCGTCGGCGCCGAACTGCATCTTGTTCCGCCCGAACTGAACCTGTTGCCGGCCCGCCTGGCAAGTTTCATCCGCGATGCGAAGCTGACGCAGTGGTTTTCGGTGCCGTCGATTCTCACCCACATGGCGAAATCGGACGCAGTGCGCCAGAATGATTTCCCATCTCTCAAACGGCTGCTTTGGTGCGGCGAGAAATTTCCCACGCCCGGCCTCATCTACTGGATGAGCCGCTTGCCGGGCATCGGATTCTACAACCTCTATGGCCCCACGGAGGCGACGATCGCGAGCAGCTTTTACAAAGTACCGGCATGCCCTTCGGATGAAACCGCCGAAACGCCAATTGGCGAACCCTGCGCGGGTGAACGGCTTCTGGTGCTGGATGAAAAGCTGCAGCCGGTCAAACCGGAGGAGGCTGGCGATCTGTATATTGGCGGAGCCGGTCTGAGTCCGGGATACTGGCGTGATCCGGCGCGTACGGCAGAAGTCTTTGTGCAGGATCCCGCCACGCCTGGACCGGAAGGACGCATCTATCGCACAGGCGATCTGGCCCGGTGGACGAAAAACGGAGATCTCTGTCTGCTCGGCCGTTCCGATTCGCAGATCAAGAGCCGCGGTTATCGAATCGAGCTCGGCGAAATCGAAGCGGCGCTGCATTCGCTTCCGGGAATTCAGACGGCGGCTGTGGTGGCGATCGACTGCTCGGCTTTCGAAGGTACCACGATTTGCTGCGCATGGGTGCCGGCGCCGGGCGGGGAAGAGAGTCCCGCGGCCCTGCGGCGCAGTCTTTCGAAGCTGCTCCCCAGCTATATGATTCCCGCGCAGTGGATGCCGCTCGATCGCATGCCGCTCAACGGTAACGGCAAGACAGACCGGCGTTGTCTGAAAGAGAAGTTCCTTGAACTCGCCGCTAATGCGGAATCGCCCATGCCGCGCCCTCTCGGGACGCGCAGCGCAACGGCCACCCAGGAGGCATTTCAGTGAGTGCGGTGTTGAATCTCGCCGGCGTCGTTCGGCGGTTGATCGCGGATAAACTCGCCGTGGAAGTGGCGAGTGACGATACGGACCTGCTCGCGGAGGGCGTGCTCGATTCAGTCACGCTCGTGCAGTTGATCATGCACCTCGAGCAGACCTTCGATATCCGGATCGAACTGGCGGATCTGGAAATTGACGACCTTCGTTCCGTACGGTCGATCGCCGCGCTCGTGCGAAAGCTGCGCGAGAGCCAGCATGCGAATGATCCGGAAGAACTGGCGCGCGCTACCGCCAGCGTAGTTTAGAGGAAAATCACGCGACGGCGGCTTCGCTCGCTCCGGCAGTTGCCGCGGCGCGGGCCGCCGGCCGCTTCATAGCCTGCCATTCCTTCATCCACCACGGCTCCATCCCGGTCGACTGCAGTACGTCGAGCACGCGCTCCGGATGTCCCAGATCGTTCCAGCCGACTTCCAAAGGTAACGTCAGAAGCCGGTCTGTCTGGCTCGAAAGGACCTCGCGCGAAAAATCGATGTTATAGATGCGGCTGTAGACCCACTCTTCCAGGTGAACCTCCGAGCCGTTCCACAGATGTTCCTGAGGGAACGCTTTCAGCAGACCGGTGCGCGCTGCTCCCACCAGATCGATAAAATCGCGAACGCGGCCTACCATTACGAATGTGTTCCACAGTGCGCCCTCTTCGAACAAGCGCTGCGCGACGGGCGCCGGCGGCTTTTCGTGGAAGCTCCGGACGCGCCAGGCCGTGCTTGCTCCGCCGCCAACCGCGTCCCCCCGTTCGATCCACCCGTATTCCGTTTCGGCGCCCCGCGCATGCCCCCCCATCAGAATGACCGATCCCGTATAACGCTGTGCCGCATCGAATGCCGAATTCAGCGCTCGCGTGAACGCCGCCTCGTCGGAGTAGTGATGATCGCTCGGCAAGACGGCCACTACCGCATCGCGATCCTGCTTCTCGATGCTCATTAATCCATAAACAATTGGCGCCGCCGTGCCCTTATTGCAGGGCTGCACAATTCGCTGCGAGGCCCGAATGCCGGATTCCTTCAGATAGAAGCGGCTGTGTCCGCGCGTCAGAGCAAAAAGCGTGCGTTCGGGCGCAACACTGCGCTCGGCGCGTTTGCGCGTTTTCTCCAGTAGCGTGTCAGCGTCCACCAGCGCGCAAAATTGTTTCGGACGGTCATCGCCGGCAACAACGCGCGTCATCTGCAACAGACGCTTTCCATCGCCGCCCGCGAGCACGATCGCCCAGCGTTTCCCCTGGCTCGCCGCGTCGGAAAACGTTGCGTCGAGTCTCCGGAGATCATTGGTAAGCAAGGGGGAACCCTGGTTCGATGTCACATTTACCTGTCGCGACATGGAAAAACCTCCCGGAATGTGACTGGTATCGAAGCACACCTTGGCTAAGCGGTGGCTCAGATGACTATATGTTAATGGAAAACGGCCCGCGATCAACCGGCATTATTCACAGCCAGGAAATGTTCTGTACTGCCTGATCCACTACGATCCGGCAGTTATCTTCGTTAGCTGCCCGCCGATGACGCGGGACTAACAATCTGATATCCCAGCAACCGTTCCGCCTCTTCAATTCCACCCTGTAAGTCGCCGACCGTCTTCATTTTAGTCAGATCCACGCCGATCGTAACAAGGGTTTGCGCAATTTCCGATGACAGGCCGGTAACAATAACTGTAGCGCCCATAAGCCGCGAGGCATCTACGGTCTGGACCAGATGATTTGCCACCCCGGAATCTACCGAGGGGACCCCCGTAATATCGATCACCACCACTTTCGCGCGGTTTCCCCGGATACCGCGCAGTAACTGCTCAGTAAGTTGCCGGGCTCGTTGGGGATCGATTACACCAATGATGGGAAGAATGAGCAGACGCTCACGTACCTGGAGCACCGGCGTGGAGAGTTCCCGGATCGCTTCCTGCTGCTCGCGGATGATGCGTTCGCGCTCCTGGACGAAGCTGACGCCCACCGTGTTCGCAATGCGGTTGGCGGCGGGCTCATAAGCATCCAGCACGCGGTTCAGCATGGCGAAATTGGCCTGGTACTTTTTGAACAGAGAGCGCGCCAGAACGTCGCGCAGCAGCAGCACGATTCCCAGCACTTCATGGGTTTCGACGCCCCGCGGGATAATGCGTTCAGAAAGATCGCGCGCGTATTCCTGGAGAGCCTCCACGCTGCCGGTTTCGAGCACCGCGACATAGTTGTCGTAAACCGCTGTGGCTTCCACGAAAATTTCTTCCCGCGTCATCGCCATCAGCAGGCGGGATTCGGTAATGCGGCGCGCCCACTCCTCACGCAACTGAGTCCGGTTCTGGCGCAGGTGGGCAACGAGCTCTGTCAGCAGATCTTTGGTGGACTCGCCCGCCACAGGCAACTTCATTACGGCGTCCTTGCGGACTCGATCTTTGATCGCCATCAGCTTCGTTCCTCCACCAGCGCGCACTCCCGCCGTATCGCACAGAATGCACGCGACGGTCCATCTACGTACTGTTTCGTCCTTCGGGTCACGTATTCCACCCCAGATATCGCGCCACCAGCATCATGCCGTCGTCGCGCCCGGTGGCGTATCGCGAACAGAGCCGGGCGGCGAGAGTCCCGGGCGGCGTGTCGGCATCCATATCTTTGACGAAATCCGGATGGATTCCGTCCGTCGCCAGCGCGACCGTGTCGCCTGGCAGTATCGCGACGATTTGGGGCTGCAGGCGTGGCAGCGCGTATCCCAGCAAACCGCCTCTCAGCAGAATCCCTTCCTGAGTTGCGCCCGGATGATCGCGCCGGCGCACGAGCAGCCCGGAGATGTTTCCGACGCCGAGCCACTTCATCTCATTACGTTCGCCGTCGAACGAAATCAGACTCATGACGGCGCCGCGCGTCCCTCTGAGTTTCAGGTGGCACCGCCGCAGCAGCGCGGCGATTCCTTCGCCAGCGTGTTCCTTCAGAGTCGTCACGGCAATCTGCGCCGCACTCGCCGCCTCATGACCGTGTCCGGCGCCATCCACCGCGGCCAGAAGCACGCCGTTGGTTACCGGCCTGACGAGAGCCATGTCGCCCGATTCCGATTCGCCCGGCGGCCGTACCGACGAGAAACTCCACTCGATCAGCGAGCGCTGTTTGCGGAATGAGCGCGTCATCCGACCCACTTCCTCATTTTGATTGCGGTGCCGCGCCCCACGCGCGACGCAATATCGAACTCGTCCATCAGACGTTTGGCGCCCGGCAGACCCATCCCCAAGCCACGCGCGGTGGTGAAGCCGGTCTCCATGGCCCGGCTGACGTCCGCGATGCCCGGCCCTTCATCCAGAAAAATGATTTCCAAACCCTTTCGCCTTCCTTCAAGCGCCGAGATCAACACCTCGCCACCGCGCGCGTATTCAACGATATTGCGCGCGATCTCGGAGACAGCGGTCGCAATGAGCACCTGATCTGTGCCCGAAAAACCGACGCGCCCCGCCAGCGTGCGTGAAGCCATACGCGCTTCCACCACGTCACTATCCGACCGAATTGGCAGATGCCTGGTTTCCACCGCCACCGGCGATCCTCAGGCAGGCAGGCCCGCCGTCATCAGCTCCAGGCCTTCTTCAAGATCGAGCGCTGTATGAACATTTCCCAGTTCGAGACCCAACTGCACCATGGCGAACGCCACCTCCGGCTGAATCCCCACGATTACGGTCTGTGCCCCGCGTAGACGAACGGACTGGGCAAGGTCGCGCAATGTGCGGGTAGCGAAGGAATCCATGACGTCGAGAACGGTCACGTCGACGATAACGCCTTTGGAACGATACTTTCCAACCCGAGCCGCGAGGTCATCCCGCAGCTGAATCAAATCCTCATCGGAAAGAGCGGATTGTATGGAGGCGATCAGATAGTCGCCCTGTTTAAGAATGGGTACTCGCATTCAAGCAAGGTCTGCTTATGCGCAGCAAGCAGGTGACCAGGGGATTTTATCCTGGGAGTTTAGGTGTTTTCTCAGTGCCATGAATCGTGCGATTAGCTACGATATGGCTAAAAGAACCCTCGCCGGAAGTGAGTTATGTTGACTCACCAGGAACGCACACAGGGGTCGTATGGAGGTTGCCATCGGAAGCACGCAGGTAAAAATGTCGGGCCGCGAACCGTCGCCTTCAGTTCGCGCTCTTCTCACGCTTTTGTGTGCTTCCGCGCGGCCGATTTTCGACGCCGGCGACGCTGTAGCTTTTTGCTGGGACGCGTCAGCTCCCCGCTTTGTTTCCGCCTGCGGATGGGAAGGCGAACGTCGGCTCTGGGAGGGCGATTTCCATAGCTGGATCGCGGAGCATCCGGCAACGCTTCCCGCATTGGAGCGAGGCGACGATGTCTCGTTCGCCGGACGTGTTTTGATCCCGATCGCATCATCCGGCCGCCTGGAAGGAATTCTGGCTCTCGCCGCCGAGCGCCCCGTGGATGGCTCAACAATACGTGCTCTCCGCAAAATCTGCGAGCCTGCGGCTGTCGTTCTTGCGGGTTTGCGGGAGCGGGACGAAGCCATGCAGACGATGATCACCATTGCGGGCGAGCTCGCGGATCCCCTTATGGCGGCTCGTGGATTTACGCGTATGGCGCTCGATGATGCGCGAACTGCTTGCGTGGGGAGTCCGGAATATCTTTCCGCCGCGCTTCGAAACATCAATCGTTTAGGCGAGATTGCAGTTGGTCTGCAGCATGCTGGTATAGATGCGTGACCAAACCCAGTGTCCTTGTAGTCGATGACGACGAGTCGTTTCGTTCGTCACTCGGCGCCTTTCTCACGCAGCGTGGCTATGATGTGGAAACTGCGGTTTCCGGCGAGCGCGCAATTGCGCGGCTCCGCGCTGCCAGCCAGCCAAATGTTCTGATTCTCGATCTCATGATGCCCCGCGTCGGCGGCATTGATGTTCTGGAAGAAATGGCGCGCTCCCGGCGCGCCGTCCCGACAATCGTTTTGTCCGGCATGGGACAGGTAAACATGGTCGTGAAAGCGATGCGACTGGGCGCCAGCGACTACCTTGTTAAACCTTTTGCCGACGAAGACTTAGAGCGTGCTGTTCAAAGTGCTCTCGATGAGAGCCAGGGCGGCGCTCCAGCGCCGACAGGAACGCCCGCACGCGAAGTGATTTCGTGCAATCCGCAAATGATGCAGATGCGGGAATTGGCGGCGCAGGTTGCCGATACCGATGTGCCGGTCCTGATTCTGGGGGAATCGGGAGTCGGAAAAGAAGTGATGGCCCGCCATATTCACTACTCTTCTGCTCGCCGCAATGAGCAGCTGTTGAAGGTGAATTGCGCTGCGTTACCCTCCGAACTCCTTGAATCGGAACTGTTTGGCTATGAGCGTGGCGCTTTCACCGGCGCCCTGCGCGATAAACCCGGCAAGTTTGAACTCGCCGGACGGGGCACCATCTTCCTTGATGAAATCGGGGAAATGAGCCCGTTGCTTCAGGCGAAACTCCTGCATGTACTTCAGGATGGAGAGTTTACGCGGTTGGGTGGGACCAAGCCGCAGTGCTCCGGTGCCCGTGTAGTCGCCGCGACAAATCAGCGTCTTGAAGAGTGCGTTGCTGAGGGAACTTTCCGCGAAGATCTTTATTACCGCCTGAACGTCATCCGGATTGAGATTCCGCCGCTTCGTGATCGGAGGGAAGATATTGCCCCCCTGTGCACGTTTTTGATCAATCTCTACTCAAGCCGGTACAAACGACCGGCGCGTGAAATTCCACCGGATCTCATGGACGCCATTGAACATTACTCATGGCCGGGCAACGTGCGTCAACTCGAAAACATCATCAAGCGCTTCGTCATTCTGCCCGATGTCAAGCTTGTGTTGGGCGATCTGGTCGAGCCCGAAGCTCATGCCGAGGTTCCCGTTGCGCGCGCCGCGGCGGCTTCGTCCTCGGAGAGTTCGCCTGTCGCCGAGTTGCCGAAAGATACTTCTTCCCTCAAGAAGCTTTCCTCGCTCGCGGCGGAACGCGTGGAGCGGGAGGTTGTGCTGCGCACTCTGAATGAGG
The DNA here is from genome assembly GCA_036500405.1 of Bryobacteraceae bacterium. Classification (GTDB taxonomy): domain Bacteria; phylum Acidobacteriota; class Terriglobia; order Bryobacterales; family Bryobacteraceae; genus BOG-234. Next base: position 41,228 of record DASYCD010000256.1, on the reverse strand, counting down.
TCAACTGGAATCGCAAGCTGGCCGCGAAGAAGTTGTCCATCAGCTACAAGGCGCTGCTGAATAAGATCAAGCGGTGGCAGATTGGCGCAGGCGCGAGCAGCAGCAGCGCTGCAGGCTGATAAATAGAGTGAGCGGGGCAGGGCGGCGCAGCCCTTCCCGCTAAATCAAGGCTCCACCAATTTGTTGCGAATCGCGTAACGGATCAGTTCCGAGCGATCATGCAGCTCGAGCTTGCGCATGAGGTTGGCTTTGTGCGCGTCGACTGTCTTCACGCTGAGGTTCAGGCGCTGCGCAATTTCCTTCAACGCGTCGCCACCCGCGAGTAATACCAGAATTTCACGTTCGCGATCGCTCAATAGATCGTATTTCGTCTGGCCCGCGCGCTCTGTGGTTCCTTTATAAGCGTTGACCACGCTGCCGAGCACACGCGGGCTCAGATAACGCTCTCCGCGCCCCACCGCCTGAGTGGCATAAACAAGTTGTGAAGGCGGCGCGTCCTTGAGAATGTAGCCGGCGGCGCCTTCCATGAGGCAGCGCGCCACCAGGTCCTCATCGTCGTGAATCGTGAGCACCAGAATTTTCAAATCGGGCAGCATCCGGTGAATGCGCCGCGTGGCGTCAAAGCCTTTGAGCAGCGGCATGGAAATGTCCATAAGGACCACGTCCGGCCGCAAAGTTTTCGCTAGCTCCACAGCCTGGAGCCCGTCGACGGCTTCGCCCACGACTTCGATATCCGGCTGCGCCGTCAAAATCGACTTCACTCCTTCCCGGAAGAGCGAATGGTCGTCACAAACGAGTACACGCAGCTTATTCATCGTGGGTTCCCTCCGGCCAGCGGTAAATCGACTTCAATTCGAGTGCCTCGGCGGCCACCCAGCGGACTTGCGGGCCAGGACTGCACATGAACCTTCCCGCCCAGCACCGCGATGCGCTCCCGCATGGCCGTCAGGCCGAATCGCTGCTTGACGCGCACCGCGGTTGTATCGAAACCTACTCCGTCATCTTCAATCGTCATCATTAATTGAGAATTTTTCAAACAGGCGAATGCCACGGTCACATGCTTCGCCTTTCCGTGGCGCAAAGTGTTGGAAAGCGCTCCCTGCATCACGCGATAAAGCGCGGTCTGGTGCGAAAGCGGAATCTCAGCCGGCATATCGCCCTCTCGAATCGTCACATCAATGCCGGTGCTCGCGCTGAACTGTCTTCCGTACAGACGAATGGCGGGCAGAAATCCGAGGTCGTCAAAGACGGCGGGTCCCAGATCCATCACGAGCCGCCGCACCGAGTCGATTGCCCGCCCGACCAATTCCAGCGCGTCGTTCAGCCTCGGCGTGAGCAGGGCGAACTTGCTCAGACTGACGTCCGCCGCAATCAGTTCCAGCCTTAGCTTCAGCACAACGAGTTCGTGTCCGATTTCATCATGAAGATCGTGCGAGAGTCGTCGCCGCTCACGTTCATAAACCCCGGTAACGTAAGAAGACGTACCGAGCATCCGTTCTTCCGCGTCGCGCAGCCTGGCTTCCATGCTGTCAGCGCGCTTCTGCCAGTGCCTGGCATATCCGGCGACCAGAATACTGGACGCGAGCGAACTGATTCGCAGAAGCGCAATTGCTTCCACCTGCTCATCTCGCGCCAGGCAGGTGAGCGCGGCATTTTGCAGATTAGTGATCACCGCGACAATTTCTTCCGGAGGAACTTCGCGGCGCGCAAGATCGTCGCCCACTTCGGCAAGTTTGGAAGAAAATTCCGGATAGCCGACCTTCGGTAGTTTTCGGGCGGCGTTCCAGAGCGCAATTTCCGTGTGAGCGCCAAAGGCGCCCCGCAGTTCGCGAGGCCCCTGCAATTGCTTCTGCCAGGCGGCGAGTAATTTTCTCTCGTGTTTGGTGAGCGCGAGTATCGCGGCGCCGAACGGCTTCTTCGCCGTTGTGAATGTTCTCGCACTGTTTCGCTCCCGCTGGCCCTGCTCAGATTCGCTCAGATCTGCTGTTGCCCCCTTCGCACGTACGAATACATGCAACACGCCTTCCACTTAAACAGACGGAAGCCATGGATGTGCCTCAAAGTGGAATCAATAGGATTGAAACACCATTTCAGAGGCTTTCGCTGCCACTCTCTTCCATGGAACGCCGCTTCACATTCCCGTCCGGTGATATTCAGACCACTTATTTACCGCCAAAGAGCGGCAACGGTTACCTGGCACAAGCATTGCAGAGTACTAGCCCAGTGGGGATCTGTCCGGAAACTCAAGCTGCAGGAGCTACACAGTCATCTCACGTCCTTTTTCGAACATGGCCCGTCGGTTTCCTGCGCGCCCCCTGGAGAAATTCTGTCATGGTATTCAAACCAATTCTGCGGTCCGCCGCCATTTGCTGCTGTGCGGCGCTCGCTGCCTGGGCCGCCGAGGCGCCTCCGTCCTATAAGCTCGGCGCCGGCGATGAAGTCACTATCTGGGCACTCGGAGTCGAGGAGATCGGGACGCATCCGTTCCGCATCGATCTGAGCGGCAATGTGGATGTTCCTCTCGCTGGGACGATTCACGCCGCAGGCCTGACCGTCGATCAACTGCACGCCGAACTGGTGAAACAGCTCCACACCCAGCTGAAAGACCCGCAGGTTACCGTGAGCGTGACCGAGCTTCGCAGCCAGCCCGTCTCCGTCATGGGCGAAGTCAACAAGCCGGGCGAATTTCAACTACAGGGTGAGAAGACGCTGCTGGAAGTTCTTTCCCTTGCGGAAGGCGTTAAAGCCGATGCCGGTAATAAAGTCCGAATCTCGCGTCAGGTGGATCAGGGACAGCTCCCCGTTCCAGGCGCCGCTCTGGATCCTTCCGGGCACTTTTATGTCGCGGAGGCCGGTTTGCGCGATGCGCTCGACAACAAGAGCGCGGTCAGCGGCCTGATCATGCGGCCACACGACGTGATCAGCGTTGAGCCGGGTCAAACGATTTACGTCATGGGCGATGTCAATAAGCAGGGCGCGTACGCGGTCGGCCAGCGCGAGCAGATCTCCGCTCTTCAGGCCATGTCGCTGGCCGGGGGACCATTGCCCACGGCCAAGCTGAGCAAGGCTCGGATTCTGCGTGAAAAGCCCGATGGGACCCGCACCGACATTCCGCTCGATATGGATAAGGTTCTCAACGGCAAGGCCGAAAATGTCCGCTTGGAGGCAGGTGACTTCCTGTACATTCCGGACAGCCGTACGAAAAATGTGGCGCTCAAAGCCGCCCAGGCCGCTCTCTCCATCGGTACGGGCGTAGCCATCTTCCGCTGAGGTCGAAAATATGAATGAGTCCAAATTCCCAGTCAGTTATCCGCCGTCGCTCGCGCTGCCGGTTCGCAGGCAGCCTCCCACGCGCAATGTTTTCTCGCCGCCGGCTCCGTCGGCTCCCGAATCCGACACCGTGTCCAGCGCGTGGCATTCCATCCAGCGCGGCAAATGGCTGATTCTTGCCTGTGTCGCCGGAGCCATAGTGCTCGCTCTCGTGATCAGCGGATTCCAGACGCCGATGTATCGGGCGACGACGATTCTCGAGCTGCGGGACCCCGGCCGCACGGTATCTCCGTTCACGCCGGCCCGCGCCGCATCGGATGCGGCGACGGACAACGCTATCGTAACCCAGGTGACGCTGCTGAACAGCGAACCGCTCCTTCGGGACGTCGTCCAGAAAATGGGTCTGGACAAGCACGCCGGATCTGCGTCCGGCAAAGATACAGCGCAGATGATCTGGCACACCCTCCGCCGGCAGGACCTGCCCGCCGTCACCCCGCTGGAAAGCGCGATTGGCATGGCCAGTCACAACCTCTCGATCCGGCATCAGGCCCGTATCATTAACGTCTCTTACAGCTCCGATGACCCGAAGTTCGCCGCCGATTTCGTGAATACCCTCGTATCCGAGCACATGACGCGCTCCTCTACGTCCGATGAAGCGACGACGAAGCAGCTTCGCGACTATCTGGACCGGGAGACCGCCGATCTGAATAGCAAGCTCGCGGCATCCGAAGAGGAAATGCAGCGCTACGCGCAGAGCGCCGGAATTGTTCAGACCGATAGCCAGGATACCGTCACCCAGCAGCAACTTCGTCTTCTGAGCGAGGAACTGGGCCGCGCCGAAGCCGACCGCATGATGAAGGAGTCCCGCAATCAGGTCGCGGCCAATGCCTCATCGGACGCGATGACCCAGCTGATCGACGATCCGGCGCTCAAGGCTTATCAGAGCAAACTGACGGATCTCCAGCAGCAATCCCAGAAGCTGCAATCGATGTATCAGCCGGGCAGCTACAAAGTCCAGGAAGTCGAGCAGCAGATTACTGTCGTCAAGGACGCAATCGCAAAAGAGACCCAGGCCGTCCGTGACCGTGCGCAGAACGAATTCAAAGCGGCCACGGGGCGGGAAGCGATGCTGCAGCAAAAGTTTGACGCCGAATCGCAGCATGTCTCGTCGCAGGAATCCAGGTTCATCCACTACGGGACGCTGCAGAAGCAACTCGACACCACGCGCGCCATGCACGCCGCACTGCTCGAGAAAGCTCAGGAACTCGCGCTCGCATCGGTGGCGCCCAACACGGATCTCAAGATTGTTGCGCCCGCGACGCCGCCGGTTCGTCCTTACACGCCGAACTATTCGCTGAACCTCGCGCTCGGTCTTTTCATGGGCCTGTTCGCCGGCGTGATCGCCGCGGTGTCGCGCGAGCAGGTTCGCCCGCGCCTGCGGGCTCCCGGCGATGCCTCCACGCTCCTGCAGCTTCCCGAACTGGCCGCCGTGCCGTCTATCGATCGCCGGCGCGACGCCCAATATCTTTTGCCTCCGCCCGGCGGCGAACGTCTGGACGATCGTCTCGAACTCGCTGCGTGGAACGGAACTCCCGCGCTGCTGATCGAATCCATTCACGACGCGCTCGCCTCCATCATGACGAGCTGCGACCGCGGCTGCCGCGTCCTGCTCTTCACCAGCCCGAATCCGGGCGACGGCAAAACTACCATCACCGCGAATCTGGCAATCTCGCTTGCGCTTTGCCACCGCAATGTTCTGCTGATCGATGGCGATCTGCGGCGTCCGCGCCTCAATCAGATTTTCAACGTGCCCCTGGAGCCCGGTCTCGCCGACGCTCTGCGTGACGCGGATCCAAAGGCAAATCCGGAGCCCGAAAAGATTCATACGCTGCCGGTTCCCAGCCTCTCGCTGATGACGGCAGGTAAGCTTTCGTCAAGCTACGCGCCTCTGTTCGGCGGCAATCGTCTGGGTCATTTTCTGAACCGCATGCGAAGCCAGTACGACGTCATCCTGATCGATGCGCCGCCGGTTCTGCACGGTCCCGACGCGCGCCTCCTTGGACGGCTTTCGGACGCGGCCGTCCTTATTACCCGCGCTCGCAAGACCACCCGTCAGGACGCCGTCGCCGCCGCCAGCCGTCTGGCGGCCGATCGCATCCCGCTCGCCGGCACCATTCTGAACGACTGGAATCCGCGATCCGACAGTTCCGCCTACAGCAGCTATCTTCCGTCCGAGCCTGAGGTGGAGACCGCGGTCCAGTGAGCGGCGTCCCCTTTTACGTGCAGGACGATTTTCTTCCGGCGCAGGTTCGCGTCAGACCGGCGGTCGCCGCGCACAACGGCCCGCTCGTCTGGCTGATGGGCCTCTACATATTCTTTTTTCCCGTCCAGTTCCCGGGGACATCCGTCAACATCGCTCCATCCGATTTGTTTCTCGCTCTCGGCTTGCTCCTGTGCCTGTTCCGCCTGCGGTTCATTCCCGCGGTGTGGAGTCTGGCGCACGCCGCGCTGATGCTGGTCTTCCTCAGTGCCGCGGGAGTGTCGGTTTATCTGCACGGGACCATGACGGACTATGTAGCCGTCAAGATTGTCGGCCTGCTCACTCTGTTCGCCTCTTATTTTTGCCTGACCACAGCCGCGCGTACCTGGCGGGAGATCCGGCAGTTCATGCGGATCTTCATCGTCGCCGTAAGTTTCCATTGTCTGATTTCGGTGGTCGCGTTAAAAGCGGGTTACTCGGCCGCCTGGCTGAATTACGGAAACGCTCGCGTGTCCGGCATGTATATCGACCCGAACGCGTTTGGCGGACTCGTGCTGGTTGCCTTGCTGATGCAGGTCGGCTCTTACCTGGGCGGACGCACGGCCGTCCCGGGTATCCTCGGAGCAGCGATCACCATAGCGCTGGGCGCCGGTCTGTTTTTCACGCTCTCTCGCTCCGCGTGGATCGGTTTCACATTCGGCTTCATCCTGGTCAGCTTTCTGCGCCCCCGCCTGTGGGTGATTTCAGCGGTGCTGGCGCTGGCCATCACTGGCGGCACGTATCTCTGGGTTCAGAGCCAGCTCAGCGCGAAAAATGAAGAACTCATCGCTCGCCAGGATACCGCCATGGAACGCGTCGAACAGATTCGGCAGGCGATCCCGATGTTCATATCGCACCCGATCCGCGGCGTCGGTCTCGGCGAGTTCGATCTGCGCAGCGATCCCGCCGGCTATCATCCGCTCATCATTCACAACACGACGGTCTGGATTCTGACGGAGCTGGGACTTGTCGGATTCACGATCTACCTGGCATTCGTCGGTTGGTTCTTCTGGCGCGGCAGGTCTGCCCTCAAAAAAGCCGATTCCCAGGCAAAGCCGCTTGTGGTCGGCTTGCTCGGCGCCCACGCCGGCATGTTGGGTCTTTCAAGCGGAATTGAAGTCCTTTACCAGCGCCACTGGTGGTTCGTCATGGCGATGCTCGCCTGCGCCGCAATGGCCGCCGCGCGCGATCTCGTATTTCGCCGGGAATTCCAGTATGAAGACTGAGGGCGCACGCAAGTGCTTCGGTCTCTCCATTCCCACTGGAGTCATCACCAACCTTTTTTCGATGTATGGGATCTACTGCTCCACTTATCTGCTGGCGGTGGTCACGGTCCCTTACCTGAGCCGCACACTGGGTCCACCTGCGTGGGGCGTGCTTGTGGCAATACAGTCGTTCAGCGGCTGTCTTCTGCTGGGCGTCGAGTTCGGATTTACCTTTTCCGGCACGCGCGAAGCGGCGCGCACTAAAGGCGACCGCGCCTCTCTTCGCGAAGTCGTCTCCGCGGTGCTGGGCGCCAAAGTCGTCCTGTCTGTCCTGAGTTGCGCGCTTGCTCTTCTCGTGGAATGGAGCATGCCGCTGTTCCGCGATCACCCCAATACGTTCTGGTGGGGAATTGCCTGGGCCGTGTTTCAGGGCTCGAACATGATGTGGTTCTTCCAGTCGATTGAGCGGATGCGGCTGATGGCGACGTGCGATTTCGTCGTTCGAGCTCTTGCCGTTGTCGCCACGTTTATATTCGTGCGTGGCCCCGGCGATACGTGGGCGGCGCTGGCGTGTCTGGCTGGAGCGTCATTCTTCTCGCTCGCAATTTCGCTGGCGCTGATCTCGAGAATCACAGGATTTGAAGTTCCGAAGGTGAGCGCGGTTCGCAACGCGCTCGCCGGCAGTGCGAAGACTTTCATTCCGCGAAATGTTTCAACGCTGTTTTCCGTCGGCAATACCTTCCTGCTCGGCTTTTTCGCGCGGCCCGAGATTGTTGGATTCTATGGCGGCGCCGATCGCATTTGCCGCGCGCTTACCGGTCTGCTTGCGCCCGCCAGTGAAGCCGTCTATCCGCGCATCAGCCACCTGGCCACTCAGTCGCGCGACCGTACGCTGCGTCTGGCCAGGCTGGGCGCTCTGATCATGTGCGGCGTCGGTATAGCGATGGCCGCAATCATGTGGGTCCTGTCGCCTCTGCTGGTGCGCTTGCTGCTCGGTCCCGGCTATGAGGCCGCCATCATGCCACTCCGGATCCTGAGTCTGCTCGCGCCCTTTATTGCGCTTCGAAATGTCCTGGCCATCCACTGCATGCTGCCGCTCGACCTGGAGAAGGAACTGAACAGCATCGTTCTTATATGTGGCGCGCTGAATGTGCTGTTGGCGATCGCCTTCGCCCCGCGTTTCGGCGGCGTGGGTATGGCCTGGGTCGTGGTCGCCACTCAGGCCGGCACAGCAGCCGGAGCCTGGCTCGTCCTCCGCTGGAGGCGGCTCGATCCTTTCACGAATAATTCATCGGCCGGCCCCGGTTCTGTGGACTGTCAGGTGCAATACCGGGCCGAGCCTGTCGTCAAATGACAGCGCTCTGAGGAATCGAAAGCACTATGAAACTGCTCCACGTCGTCGGAGAATCGAAATTCGGCGGCGGCTCCGTCATCATTCTGGACCTTGCCCGCATGGCGCGCGATCTTGGCTGGGAGGTCGATGTACTCACCACGGATCCCGCACTGATCGAAGTTCTCGAAGAGAATGGCATCGGTGTTGTCTATCTGGACGCGATCTGGCGTGACATCCGGCCATTCCGCGATATGCGTGGGCTCTGGCGTCTTTACCGATTCCTTCGCCGCAACCCCTACACGCTGGTTCACACTCACACCTCCAAGGGCGGATTCGTTGGACGCCTTGCCGCGAAGATGGCCGGCGTACCAGCGGTGGTCCACACCGTTCACGGTTTCGCGTTTCATGAACAATCGCAGCCGTGGGCGCTTCGGGTGTACGCCGCTCTTGAGCGCCGTGCCGCCAACTGGTGTCATCGCATCATTACTGTAAGCGAATTCCATCGCAGCTGGGGCCTCTCGCTCGGCATCGGCGATGAAAACAAGATGGTCGCAATCCCGAACGGCATCGCGATGGAGCGTATTACCGTTGCCAGGGGCAGGGAATCGACCCGTGCGGAGGCTGGCCTGAGCCCGCACGATTTCCTCATCGTCTCTATCGGTCGTCTTGCTGATGGCAAGGGGCTCGACGATCTTCTCGCCGCCGTTGCGACCGTGCGCCGGCAGATTGCACGGCCCGTCAAACTTTGGCTGCCTGGGACCGGGCCTATCCAGAGCGCTCTGGAACAACAGGCCGCCCGGCTCGGCCTGCAGGACGTGGTTCACTTCCTCGGCTTCCGCAAAGATGTCGGCGATCTTCTCGCGGCTGCGGACATGGTGGCATTACCCAGCCTGCGTGAAGGGCTCTCCATCGCGCTGCTCGAAGCCATGTCGATGGAAAAGCCAATCGTCGCGACCGCCATCGGCAGCAATCGCGAGGTGACGCGGGAGGGCGAATGCGCGCATTTGATTGCCCCGCGCGATCGGGCCGCGCTCGCCGTTGCCATCATGAAGATCGCGAATGAGCCGGCGTACGCCGAGAAGCTCGCGAAGGCGGCTTCTGCTCGATTCCAGTCCACGTACACGAGCCGCGCGATGCTCGACCGCTACAGCGCCGAGTACGACAAAATTCTTTCGGAATGCATTCCCATGGTCGCCGGTGACGATCGCGAGCCCTTCGGTAAACGCACCCTCGATGTAATTCTCTCGGGCGCGGCGCTCGTGATTCTGAGCCCTCTGCTTCTCGGGATTGCCGCCGCGATTCGTCTCACGTCGCCTGGGCCCGCACTGTTCCGCCAGAAGCGGCTCGGCCGCGGCGGTCGCGTCTTCACGCTGAATAAATTCCGCACTATGACTGTGAACGCGCCGGACCTCCGCAATGAAGACGGCTCCGCCTGGAGTTCCCCGGAAGATCCGCGGGTCACGCGCCTCGGTCACTTCCTTCGCAGCACGAGCTTCGATGAGCTTCCCCAACTGATCAACGTCTTCACTGGCGATATGAGCCTGGTGGGTCCGCGTCCGGAACTACCTGATCAGATCCGCTTCTACTCCGAAACCGATAAGCGGCGCCTGTGCGCGCGGCCTGGCGTGACGGGTCTCGCACAGATCAGCGGCCGCAACGAAATTCCGTGGGAGCGTCGACGCCAGCTCGATGTCGAATACATGGACCGCCGGTCGTTCGCATACGATGCGCGGGTGCTGTGTCAAACAGTGGGCTTCGTTTTGCGCCGTCAGGGAATTCACACCAACAACAGCCAGAAGGAGTCCTCACTATGATCGCGGCCCAAACGGTTCCCGCATCTACTGTAGAAGAGCTGGAACACTTTGTCGCCAGGCACGGAAGGCAGCAGTACACTCCGTGGCATCAGATTGCCACTTCAGACCGTGTGGAGGCCCTCGTAAATCTCCGCATGCATAATCTGCTGATGCGGGAAAGTACACATCGCATCTGCACGCGTAACGATTTCGAAATCGCCGGCCTCGCTTGCTGGACCGAGCTCGCGTGGGATTCGGAGCAGTTTGGCTTTCCCGCCGCCCGCCTGGATCTGCTTGTCGCAAGCGGCGCGCGCAGCGAAGCGGCGGTGGTGAAGCGAGATCTCGTATCGGAAGCGGTACTCGCCTGCAGTAATCGTGGCATTTGCCACATCGCTGCGCGCGTCGATGCCGCCGATCTCACTTCGATTGAGGCGTTACGAAGAAACAACTTTGATCTCATTGACGGCATTCAAACTTTCTCGCTCCAGATTCCCGCAGCGACCAAATTCAACACAGAATCTCTCCCCTTCAATCTCCGTCTGTATCGTGAATCCGATCTTCCACAGGTACGGGAACTCGCGCGCACTGCTTACATTCATGATCGTTTTCACGCTGACTCGGCGCTCGATACGGAGACCGCGGATCGCGTCAATGAAACATGGGTCGTGAACAGTTGTCTTGGTCACATAGCGGATGCCGTCATTATCGCCAGCGCCGGTGATCGCGTTCTCGGATATGTGACATGCCGCATAGATAAAGAGGCAACGCGCGTGCTTGGTATCGGTTGTGGCGAGATTGGTATGGTTGCTACCGCTGCGACTGCGCGTAAGAGCGGAGTTGCGTCCGCAGCCACGCTGGCCGCGCTGGAATGGTTTTCGCTTCAGGGTGTTTCATTCGTCGAAGTCGGTACGCAGCTCCGCAACATCGCTGCTGCGCGGCTTTATGAGCGATGCGGTTTCCGCCTGGCCGCCGCCAATCTCACCTGGCGCCGAATCGTTTAGCTACGATTCTTTTTCACCAAAATAAGTCGAACGGGGAATTCTATTCATGACACGCACTGCATTTCTGCCTTATGGGCTGCCGTCTATCGGAGAGGATGAAATCAACGAAGTCGTCGATAGCCTTCGCGGGGGTTGGCTCACCACTGGACCCAAAGTGAAGCGCTTCGAAACTGAGTTCGCGGAATACGTGGGAGCTCGTCATGCGATCGCAGTCGGCTCCTGCACGGCGGCTCTTCACCTCTCGTTGATGGCGCTCGGTATCGGTCCCGGCGATGAAGTGATCGTGCCCACAATGACTTTCTGCGCCACCGCAAATGTGGTGGTGCACACAGGCGCGAAACCCGTTCTGGTCGATGTGAACGAATATCTGCAGGTCGATCCCCAGGCGGTTGCTCGTGCAATTACTCCCCGCACGCGTGCAATCGTTCCGGTACATTATTCCGGCATGGCGTGCGATCTGGATGAAATCATCCGCGTTGCGCAACAACACAATATTCCAATCGTCGAAGACGCCGCGCACGCCGCAGGTACGCGTTATCACGGCCGCCTCATCGGAACCCACTGCTTATCCACCTGCTTCAGCTTCTATGCAACGAAGAACATGACAACGGGTGAAGGTGGAATGATCACAACGAATGACGACGCTTTCGCGGACCATGTGCGACGTTTGTCGCTCCACGGTATGAATCGTGACGCATGGAAGCGGTATGGCGAGACCGGCTCGTGGTATTACGAGGTCACAGAAGCGGGATTCAAGTGCAACATGATGGACATGCAGGCTGCCATCGGCATTCATCAGCTTCGGCGGCTCGAATCATTCAACGACCGGCGGCGCGCCATCGCGGCCCGCTACAACGAAGCCTTCGCTGCGTACCCTGAACTGCGGCTCCCCGAAGAGATGGAGGGGAGGAACCATACGTATCATTTGTACGCTGTGCAGATTCGCAGGGAAGTCACAAACCTGGATCGTGACGCCTTCATCGACGCGCTGAAGCAGGCGCGAATTGGTACGAGCGTACATTTTATCCCGGTTCATCGGCATCCTTACTACAGTGAACAGCTTGGCTATACACCTGCAATGTTCCCTGTAGCGGAACGCCGGTACCATGGGCTGGTTTCGCTGCCGTGTTACCCGGCGATGTCGGACCGTGATGTGGAGGACGTAATCGAAGCGGTTCACGAAGTCATCGGCGCCTCGCGGCGGAATTCGGAATCGCCTGCTCCGTCGTTAACTCTCGCTGTGGCGTGACCGGTAAACGCAAACGAATTTTGAATCGGGACAAGGAAAAAAATAAGACAATGCTTGATGCAATTCGGCGGACGCCCTTTCGATCTGCTTCCTGGAGGATGCTTACAGACTTTCTGGTGATTCACGCGTGCCTGCTCGTGGCTCTCGCCGCGGCGGTGACTTCGTACACGGTGATGGGAAGGACGGACACGGCTCGCACCGTCGCCGAGTATTTTCCCCACTACTATGGCCACTTTTTCTGGCCGCTGTCACTTGTGTTTCCTCTGGTTTTCCTGATGGTTGGTGTCTATGAGCGTTCGGGCTTTTACACGATCCGCTATCGCGTCAACACCATCCTGCGCGGTGCCGGCCTCTCGCTCCTTTTCTTTCTGGCTGCGAATTACCTGATGTTCCGCGACGATCTCGTTTCGCGCAGCGTTGTGATCTGGTTCTCGGTCCTTGTGACGGGCGCCATGATTGCCGCCCCGTTCTTTGAGAAGCGGCCGAAAGAAACGGAATCTCCCTCTCCCAGAAAGTCCCGCGGCAGTAATGAAGCGGGTCCTGTTCTCGTCGTAGGCGGCGCCGGTTACATTGGCTCTATCCTTGTGCGCCAGTTGCTGGAGGCTGGTCACAAAGTCCGCGTGCTGGACAGCCTGGTATACGGCTACACCGCAATCGAAGAGGTTCTCAATCACCCGAACTTTCAGTTGATTGTCGGCGATTGCCGCAACATTCAGACCGTCGTGCGCGCCGTCAAGGGAACCAGCACCATCATCGATCTGGCCGCGATCGTCGGCGACCCCGCCTGCGAAGAAGACCGCCAGACCGCGCTCGAAACGAACTACGCCGCTACCCGCATGCTGATTGAAGTCGCGAAGGGCTTCCGCATTAAGCGCTTCATCTTCGCCTCAAGCTGCAGCGTCTACGGCGCTACGGACGAACTGGCGGATGAAACTTCGGCCGTTTGCCCGATCTCGCTCTACGCTCAGACGAAAGTGGATTCCGAACAGGCTCTGCTGCGGGCGCGCAACGAATATTTCCACCCGACGATTCTGCGCTTCGCGACAGTCTTTGGCTTCTCGTTCCGTCCGCGCTTCGATCTCGTGGTGAACCTGCTCTCCGCGAAGGCTCATCAGGAAGGTTCCATCACGATCTTCAATGGCACGCAATGGCGTCCGTTCATCCATGTGCGCGACATCGCCGCCGCCTGCGCTCACGTGATGAATGCGCCGCTCGGACTCGTCAGCGGTCAGGTCTTCAACGTTGGCAGCCCCGATCTGAACTACACTCTGGGCGACGTCGCCGCGAAAATTCGTGAACACTTCCCCAACACCCAGGTCGAGCATGTCGAAAACGCCGACCGCCGCAACTATCGCGTGTCATTCAAAAAGATTCAGAGCCAGCTCGGCTTCGATTGCAGCCTGAATCTCGATGACGGTATTCGCGAAATGAAGCAGGCGTTCGAAGACGGCAAGGTAGCTGACTACCGCGACATCAGCTACGACAACAAGAAGTTCCTGAAAGCGATCGGTGTTTCGACTCGCACGGACGAGATGGACGCCAAAGTCATGGCGGCCTTCTCCGCGCCCTGCGAACCGTTCAGCTCGGATACGGCGAATCTCGTTGCCGAGCCCGCTGTCGCCGGCGCCAGATAGAGCGTTCACCCAGGGAGACAAGTTGGCTACTGTGCTGAAGGCCAAAGAAAATCCGACCTTCGTGATGGACCAGGGAGCGGTGGTGCTTTCGCTTGACGCGGAAATGCTCTGGGGTCATCTCGATATGCTGGATGAAAAGCGGTTCAACGCGCGCTATCCGAACGCTCGCGCCTCTTACGATCACGTGCTGCGCTCATTCTGCAATTCCGGCGTGAGCGCCACGTGGCTGGTAGTGGGAGGCATGGCGCTCAGCGAGTGCCGGGGCGGGGCGGACGCCCGCATGAAAGGCCTTCCGGCCGCCTGGCGGGAACGCATCCCTGCCGGTAACGAATTGACGTCGCCCCTGTGGTATCGCCGCTCGTTCATCCGCCATCTCGCGAACGCTTCCGTCCCGCAGGACATCGGTCTCCACGGCGGCCTGTCGCATCTCATCTGGACGGATCGCCACTCGGTTCCCTCTGTCGCGAAAGCGGAGCTCGAAGGCGGGCTGACCGCGCTGCGCGATGCAGGCGCGCAACCCGCGTCCTTCTCGTTTCCGCGCAATCTCGAGCGGCACCATACTCTGCTCGCCGATGCCGGATTGCGCTGCTATCGGGGTACGGCTCCGACTCTTTCCGAAAAGATGGGCCGCACCATCCCGGGCGCTGTTCTTCGCGTGATGGATGAGCTTGGGCGCGCTGTGCCGCCTCTCGTCTGGCCGCAACAGAAAATGCCGGGACTCTGGAACATTCCGGCGTCCATGTTTCTCTATCCGATCGGCGAAGCGCGCAGCCGCATTATCGACCATCAGACCAGGCTGGATCGCTTTGAAAAGGGCATCGAAGCCGCTGCCAGGCATCGCGGCGTCTTTCACTTCGGCCTGCATCCGGTGAACCTGGCCGAGTCGCCGCGCGGCTATAAATTGTTTGATTCGCTGGTTGAAAGGCTGGCGCACGCGCGCCAGAAGGGTGACGTCTCGATTCTGACGATGGCCCAGCTTTCCACCCGCATGGAGGCGCTCGCGGAACGCGCCGGTTTCCCGGACGCCAGTCCGGCGCCGCCGCTGCCAGGGCAGATGATTGGCGCTGGCCAGTACTAACGGGCCGGCGGAAGAACGGCCATCTCATGAAATCGATCTTCAGGAACTGACTAATGCCCACCGTAGTCCTTGCGAGGAAAGCAACGGCGCCAGAGTCACTTCCGGTCAGAGGCCACATTACAGCAACGGAGTATTTGCACCAGATCGGCGTACCTCAGCTTCGTCCATGCACTTCGCCCTTTGACCCGGGCTACGATCTTTCCACGGTGGAAGGTCACCTGGCGCAGAGCGCGAATCTCATGGAGGTTCTGAAGATATCCATGGCGTGCTGGATCATCGCCGATGAAACGGTGACCCGCCGCAAAGTGGCGGCTGCCGCGGCGCACAGCGTTCCCACCGTCACGGGGAACGGCCTCTTCCAGATTGCCGTTGCCCAGGGCCTGATCGAGTCTTATCTCGATCTCTGCGCTGATTTCGGCGTGGTTCGCGTCGAATGCGGCGAGAGCCACACGGACCTGCCGATGCGTCCTTCGCTCGTCGTCAAGATGGCGCATGCCCGCGGTCTCGAAGTCCAGTTCGAGTTGGGCGGGCGTTTCGCCGCCAGTGAGACAGTCGAGCAGATGATCGATCAGGGCGATAGCTGGCTCAACGCCGGAGCCGTCCAGATCGCCGCGCCTGCGGGCGATGCCGAGCGCGGCACCGGCTACTACGATCCGCTCGGTCATTTCAATCCCGTTTTCGCCGAACGTCTCGTTCACGCTTTCGGCCTCGATATGATGACCTTCTCCGCGCCGGATCCCTGCACGCAGTATTCGCTGCTCCAGCATTTCGGCCGGGAAGTACATCTCTGCGATGTCCGCCTCGAAGATTTGCTGAACGTCGAAAGTTTCCGCCGTGGTCTGCATACCGCGGCATGGTCAAAAGAACAATTGCATCCCGGATCGTCGGGACCCGCCGCCAGTGCGTAAGCTCCTGCCCATCGCTGCGCTGTCGCTCTCTTATCTCTGTGCCCAGCCCGCCGCGCCGCAGGCCGTTGTCTGGCAGGCGTTTCCGGAATACGAACGCGCCATTCCCGGCCACTCTGTTTCTGCGCAATCCGCCACGCACTTGTACGGCGCGCGCGGAGAATACGAAGCGTTCCAGATCACGCTGACGTCGCCGGCGCCGGGAGTTACGTTTCTGGATGCCGCGGCGTCATCGCTCACCGACGCCCATCAGCACCAGATCCCTGCATCGAGCGTCGCGCTCTATCGTGAGCATTACGTTCACGTCGATACCCCGAGCCCGGATCGACACGGCTCAAACCGCTCTCTCGGCGCCGGCTGGTATCCGGACGCTCTCATCCCCTTTCACAAAACCGGAACGTATCGCGCCGCGCCTTTCGAACCCACCCAAACCGAGCCTGCCACACTCTGGGTTGACGTCTTCGTACCGCGCAACGCCGTCCCGGGCGATTATCACGGTTCCATCACGCTGTCGACGAACCGCGGCAAAACGGATCTGCCCTTCACGCTCTCCGTCTGGGACTTCACTGTTCCTCTGAAGCCTTCGCTGCAATCGAGCTTCGCCTTCTGGAATCCGCATGGCAAGGCGGATGTCGAGGAACTCCTGCGCCACAAACTCATGCCGCAGCACGGGGCGGGGAAGGCCGATGCCGCGCTCGAACGCAGCCTCCAGGCTTCGGGCGGCCTTCGCATGAGCGACACCGGCTTCTGGAGCGGCGCCGATGCTTCCAACTGTTCCATGAAGCCGCCGCCCAGTCTGCGCGATCTGGCCACGACCGTCGCCGCGCACGACAAAGACCTCACGCTTTTCAATTACACGGCGGATGAGGTCGGCAAGTGCAAAAATCTCTATCCGGAGATTGAAGCCTGGGGCCGCGTCCTGCACCAGGCGCACATCAAAAATCTCGTCGTGATGGGCCCCACGCCGGAGTTGTTAGACGCTGTTGACATTTGGGTCCTGCTCCCCATGCAGTGGGAATACGCCACTTCCGCTATCGCGCAAGCCCGAACGCACGGCGCCGAGATCTGGTCATACAACGCGCTCATTCAGGATTCGTATTCACCGAAGTGGCTGATCGACTACGATCCTATCGACTACCGCATCCAGGCGGGCTTCCTTAGCCAGACCTACGGCCTGAGCGGACTCCTCTACTGGCGTATCGATCGCTGGGACGGCGACCCCTGGAAAAATGTCAACAACCAGGGCGTCTTCAGCCCCGGCAATTATCCAGGCGATGGCATGCTGGTCTACCCTGGCGGGCCCGCTGGCGTCGACGGCATTGTCCCTTCCATACGTCTCAAGCAGCTTCGCGAAGGCGTGCAGGATTACGAATACGTCGCAATGCTCCGCCATCTCGGCCGCACCGACTGGGCCCTCGAAAAAATCCACACCGTCGCCCCGGACTGGACTCACTGGAGTCAGAAAGGCAGCGCGATAGAAGATGTCCGCCGCCAGCTGGGCGCGGAAATCGAGCGGCTCTCAAAGAAGTAGTTTTTTCTGATCTGTGTGCATCTGTGGCCCAATAAATTTTTTCGCCCCTACCGCCGCAGCACACTCATCCCCGGATCCAGCGTCGCCTTCGCTCCCTGTCCCGCCACATCCACCGTAAACTTCACCGCCCCATTACTCGTGCGAACGTGCCTCACAATCGGCTTCGCGTTGCCCACCCGAATCTCCACCGGAACCAGTACCGTGAAATCATCCGGCGCATCGCTCTGCGTAATCGTCCCGCTCAGCCTGCGTCCACTCACCGAATAAGTCAGCTTCAGCGTCGGCATCCCCGTGTCATAAACCCACTGATCGAAGAAATCCACCAGCTTTGGATCCGCCGAGCCCCTCGGCAGAAACTCCGCGCAAAGTTGCCGAAACTCCTCGGTCGTCATCGTCTTGAATTCATAACGCCGCCGCGCCTCCGCCAGCATCTTCACAAACGCAGCATCTCCCATGCGCCGCCGCAGCATGTGGATGATCCAGGTCCCCTTCCCATACAGCACCGCATCCGCCGCGGACGGCGCATCCGCGCTCTCCAGCCGCCGCCCTTCCACGACCGGCCCGCGCTCTTCCGCGATCGTTCCATCCGCGCCTTTCAGCAGCAACTGATCGTGATAGTAATTGAGCGCTCGCTCAATTGCGCGCGGTCCCATCCGGCTTTCCAGAAACATCAGCGCCGAATAATTCGCGAGCGATTCCATCAGCCATTCGTGATGATACGAATCCGTCGTCACGATGTTGCCCCACCACTGGTGCGCGGCCTCATGCGCCCGCAACAGGTCACCCATGAACCCATCATCCGGCGCGAGCGCGCCCGGGCGGCTCCGTATCAGCGAGGGATCCAGATACATCTGCGTCGGTAAATAAATCATCCCCGCGAATCCCTGACCGAAGCGCCCGGTCACCGGCGAAATCTCAATATGTTTCAGCGGAGGATCCCCGAACCGGCTGCGAAAATATTCAATCGCCGCGAGCGTACCGGACGCAATCGTATCCAGCCGCTCCGCCGGATCCGGCGGTGGCGCGGCCGTCAATACATCAGGGACGCGGATGGCGTGCGACCCAGGCTGCGAAGTCGGCGAAAAAACCGGCTGCGGCGGCGGCCGCAGCGAATCCTCGAACTCGCGGTTCGCCGAAACATCCAGCGTGATCCCATTCTTCACGTACTCCCGCCGCGTGTACCGCCCCAGATTGAATCCCAGCAGCCGCAGCTTTCCTTCCGGCACTCGATGCGCGGTTCGCACGCCGTCGCGCGTCTGCTCGTCGCGAATCGCGCCCGCCGAAATCAGATTCAGATTCTCCGGATAGTGAAACGTCGCGTCATAAGTTGCGAACTGCGCGCCGCGCGCCGGATACCACGTGCCCCGCGCGCGAACGGAATAAATCCCGTCCCTCGTTTGCTCCACCACCTTGCCTTCGTGCACCACCTCGATCTCGTGCTCCGACCCCGCCTCCAGCGGATGCGGCGGCACAATCAGGAAAAGCTGGTTGCCCGAATTTTGCACCAGCCCGCCGCGCAGAGAATCGTGCTGATAAAACTCCACCGGCACGCCATCCACTTTCGCGGACTTCACCCGCATCTCACTATCCAGATCCAGCGGTATCACGTCCCGCGAATCCGGCCGTGCGCGAATCCGAAACTTCGTCACGCAACGCATATTCAGAGACGCATCCATGGACGCATCGATCGTGTACGCCAGAATCTCTTCCTCGGGCCGGAACTCCGGCTGCCCGCGCCGGTCGCGCGCCACAAACCGCGTCCACGTCTCCCACGTGCCCACGCCGTTCCGGAATTCCACTTTGCCCGCGCCAATCTGTTCGGCCGCCCGCGCGTCATGCACAATGTCGAAATCCCCCAGCTTGCGCCCGCGCACCGTGGCGTCGAAGAATCCCTCGCCGCTCGGCCCTTTTGTCATCAGATCGAGCGCAATTCGCGTCTCGAAGCTCGTCGTCAGATTCGTGACCGTCAGATTCCACTTGTCCGCCATTAGCAGACCCATCTCCCTCGACTTCTCCGCCGTCGGATCTTTTTGTATCCGTTCCGCCAGCGCCCGCGCGCTCGCGTCAGTAAAGAAGAAGACTGCGTTGCTGAAGTGCTCGTCGAGATTGGGCGATCCGGTAAACGATGCCAGTGTCTGCCGCTCCGCGCGATCCGGCGGCAGCAGCACCACCTCGCCATCGCCGCCTTCCACATCCGTGCTGAAAACGGCGTTGATTGGCGCGCCATTCACCGGCGTTCCGAAGATCAGATAGCCTTCGGTGAGATAGAAGGTGACGTCCTGCTGATGGATTTCAATATCCCGGACGTGATAACACTCCGCCGGATTGAGACTGGCTGAAAGGACTTGTTGTACCAGGTCCGAAGCAGTATGGGAAACGGCGGTTTGCGCCAGAGCACCCGTTACCGGCCACAGAACCACAATCGGAAGCAGTGCGCCGAAATTGAGACGGCCGCCCACAGAAGTTCCCCCTAAGCCGCTTTGGCGATCGGCAACTGGTTGACCCGCGCCAGACCGAAGCGCTCCAGCGTCCGGATCACCGGCCACGCAGGATCGAATTCGCGGCCGCGCAGTGAAAAACGGGCGGAAGTCGGATGCGCGTGGTGATTGTTATGAAGGCCTTCGCCCCCGGTCAGCATCGCAACCCACTGCAGATTGGTCGCCTGCTCATCGAAATTGCGATAGCCCACCACATGGCCCAGGCTGTTGATCATCGAATTCAGGAATATGTAGACGACCATATTGGCGATCCACATCGCCGGCCCCCATGCCCATCCGAACATCAGCACGAACACTCCCAGGCCGACATACACGCCGCGGTTCATGCCGGGGATCTTGTCGAGCGGATCGTCTTTCCAGTCAGGAGTGTACTTGCGAATCGTGTCCGGATTGCGGGTTTCCTTCCGGTACATGAAGAAGTTGTTGAACAGAACGTTCCACATGCCGAAGAGAATCGGGCTGTGCGGATCGCCTTCATGATCCGAAAAATGATGATGCTTGCGGTGGACAGCGGCCCACTGACGCGGGATGATTCCCGTAAAAACCGTGAGATGCAGATGCATCAGGAAACCGACCACAGGATGCAGTTCCAGCCCCCGATGCGTCCTGGTCCGATGCAGGTATATCGTGGTGCAGAAGACCGACATTTGCACGATTACAAATGTCATGACCGCCATCCACAAGTAATACATTCAGGCTCCAGCAGGAAATCCGCGAAGACGCGTTTCGACTGTTTCCCCATAATAACAGCCTCTTTGGCAGCTTCCGGCGAATCTTTCGTAAACGCCTGCAATCTATAAGGAAGGCTGGGGAGGCCGCGCATTTTGAAGCCGGAGTTATATTGGAGTGAGGAACATCCCATGATCGTCAGAATCCGTTTCGGGCGGGGTCGGCTGGTCACCAACCGGAGGGGAAAAAACGGCCGCGCCGCGCGTTTGCTCGCGAGCCTGCTGACTCTGATCGCCATCTCGTTCGCGATCTTCGGCTTCTGGCGCCTCGGTCAGGATCTGGATATTTTGGGCGATTTCGTGTTCCCCACGGGCCTTCTTTCCCACTGGCAGGTCTGGATGGCTGCCGCTGCCGCCACCCAGTATGCCGTCTGGCGGCTGATGCGCTATTCGAAGCTCGCTGAGCCCGAAAACGACGAAGCGAAGCCAGAAGAATCGGCCACCGGCAGCGCCGCCGCGCGCGCCAGTTGATGTTGCGCGATCTGCTATTCTGGCGGCAGGTTCAGTCATTTTTCCATGCGGATTGACACGCGCTATCGAAGTTCGGCGTCGCTGCTGTTCCCCTCATTCCCTCCCGGCGTGAAGTGGCTGATAGCCGTCACCGTCGCGGTTTACATCCTCCAGCTTTTCTTCGTCAACACCGATTTCCTCAGCATTTTTCAATTGCTGCCCTGGGACGTGGTGCATCGCGCCAAAATCTGGCAGCTGGCCAGCTACATGTTCCTGCACGGGAGCATCACCCACATCCTGTTCAACATGCTCATGCTCTGGATGTTCGGGGCCGCGGTGGAGCAGACCTGGGGAACGCGAAGATTTTTGCAGTATTACTTCGTCTGCGGAATCGGCGCGGGCGTGTGCCTCGTGCTCGCCAATCTGGCCATCGGCGACGTGAGGCAGCCGACCATCGGCGCATCCGGCGCAATCTACGGCCTGCTGATCGCCTTCGGCATGCTGTTTCCCGACCAGGAAATTCTTCTGTTCTTCCTTTTCCCGGTCCGTGCGAAATACGCCGTCATGATATTTGCGGCGATCGAATTCTTCGCCCTGCCGCAGGGAGGTCCCGTCAGCCACGTGGCTCATCTCGGCGGCATGCTGGTCGGCTACATCTATATCAAGAGCCAGTTTGCCCCCCGCCGCCCGCGGCTTGCCTCATCGCCCTCCTTCAGCCCCACCGGCTGGTGGCGCGAATACAAGCTGCAACGCGCAAAGAAGAAATTTCAGGTATATATGAAGAAGCACGGCTCGGATAAAGGGCCGTGGGTGAACTGAGAGTTGAAACAGATCCCCACCCCGCCGCGTCCTCATAAGGAGACGAGCTTATGAAAAAATTACTCGCCGCGTCCGCAATTCTGCTGGCGCTCCTCGCCGCGTTGTTTGCGCAGGAAGGTCCCGGTTCCATTGGCAGCGAAACCGTCGCGCGGCCCCGCCATCCGGCGGTGAGCAATACCCCTTCCGCCAATCCCACCCCGGCCCCCGCCACAGCGGCTCCCATGCCCGCTCAGCCCGGCCCCGCGGAAAATCTCCCGAAGATTCCTTCTAAACTGGCTCCCCGCCCAAAGACAGGCGCGGATGCCGGACCCGCTTCCGCCACCTTCTCCTCCGATGCAAGCCTCGTCTCCGTCGACGTCGCCGTGCTCGACAATAAGAGCAACTTCATCCCGAATCTGCCGCGCCCCATATTCCGCGTCCTCGAAGACAACGTTCCGCAAACCGTCAAGGAATTTTCCATGGGCCAGGCGCCCATGACCATCGCGCTGGTCGTCGAATTCAGCAACCGCTTCCAGTGGTATGGCAGCGCCAACTGGTATTACACTCTCCAGACGGCCGGCGCATTCATCAACTCGCTGAAGCCGGATGATTATCTCGCCCTCATCCGCTACGACCTCCGCACCACCATCGTTTCCGATTTCACTAATGACAAGCAGGCGCTCAACGAAGGTTTGCGCTCCTTCGGTTTCCCCGATTTTTCCGAAGCCAATCTTTTCGATGCTCTCACTGACACAGCCGACCGCATGTCGAAAATTGAAGGCCGCAAAGCCATCCTGGTGCTCACCTCCGGCATCGATACGTTCAGCAAAATCACCTTCGATCAGACGCGCCGCAAGCTGCAGGATTCCGGCGTCCCCATCTACGGGATTGGCCTGCTCCAGATGATCAACCCCGGCGCCATGGAGGGCATCACTCTTCTCCAGGCGCAGAATGAGATGCGGACATTCGCGAAAGAAACCGGCGGACAGTCCTACCTGCCGCGCTGGCCAGCGGAAATCCCGGATGTGTTTAACGCCATCCAGGCCGCCATGCGCAATCAGTACACGCTGGCCTATGCGCCTTCAAACACAACGCGGGATGGCAAATTCCGCAAGATCACCGTGCAACTGCTCGATCCTGCAACCAATCAGCCCGTAGTCATGCGCGATGAAAAGGGCAAGGTAATCAAGTACTCGATCGTCGCCAAGGCGGGCTACACAGCGCCTCGCGCCGTTGAATAATGTTGCGATAAGCCGCATTCATAAAACGCATTGCGCCTGCGTTGTTTTCGCGCGCTGCTTCGAAGGCATCGCGTTGAAGTCAAGAACTGAATTTGCTCTTGTTTCAACCGGATGCAAAAGTCTTGACAGTCCCATGACAGGTCTGTTACTTTCAACCGTTCCCGCAATGAAATCTGATCCCTGCGCAGCGCTCTCTGTCCTTCTTGTCGATGAAAACCCCAACGGCCTCGCGGCGAGACAGTTGATCCTCGAAGAGCAGGGCTTCGGCGTTACGACCTGCGCGACCGCCGAGCAAGGCTGGGAGATCTTCCAGCGTTCGCGTTTCGATGTCGTCGTGACGGACTACCGTTTTTCCGGCATGAACGGCGGCGAACTCATCCGTCTCATTCGCGGCGCCGATTCTCCCGCGCGCGTCATTCTGCTTTCCGGTTTCCTCGGCGTGGTGGGTCTGAATGACGATAAAGCCGGCGCCGACGAAGTCATTCTGAAGAGCAACAAGGAAGTTCCCGAGCTGTTGCGCGCGGTGCGCAAGCTTGGCAGTCAGTCGCCGCGCCGTCGTCCGCCGTCAGGCGCCAAATCCGGCCGCCGGCTCATCATGAGAAAATCGGCGGGCGGCGGTCATTGATCCGGAAGGCCGCCTGGCGGCTGGCCGCTGTACCTGTAATCGCCGCTGTTATCGCCGCCGTCATCGCGTCCGGCGCCCTGGCGGCGTCTCACAAAACTCCTTCCCGTAAAGCTCCCACTCCCCCCGTTCGCAAAACCAAACCTGCTGCACTCCCGCCTTCCACTCCCGAAGCGATCGCGGCGAAATGGCTGGCCTCGCTCAGCCTGCGCGAAAAAATTGCTCAGCTCGTCATCGTGCCGTTCAGCGGGCATCCGCTGCGCCGCTCCCGCGATGCCACCCGGTTTCTCAACCTCATCTCTCGCGAACATGTTGGCGGCATGATCCTCGTCAACACGGCCGAGGGACGCATCGTGGGCAAAGCGACCGCCCGCGAAGCCGCCACGTTCATCAACCGTATGCAGCGCATGGCGAAGATCCCGCTTCTGGTCGGGGGAGATTTCGAGCGCGGCGTCTCCATGCGCATCGAAGACACTACGGTATTTCCGCATGCCATGGCCTTCACCGCCTCGGGCGATCCGGATGAAGCCCGCATCGAAGGCGATATCACCGCGAAGGAGTCGCGCGCCCTCGGCTTCCAGTGGCTGTTCTTTCCGGACGCCGACGTCAACAACAATCCCGATAACCCCATCATCAATATCCGGTCGTACGGGGAAAATCCGGCGAGCGTGTCCCGCTTCGTGAGCGCGTTCATCGAAGGAGCGCACGCGAGTACCGGGAACCGTGTTCTGGTCACGGCGAAACATTTCCCCGGCCACGGCGATACGGCGACAGACACGCACATGAATCTCGCCACTATTACGGCGGATCGTCCCCACCTCGAATCCGTGGAATGGGCCCCCTTCCGCGCTGCGATCGCGAGCGGCGTGGATGCCATCATGACCGCCCACATCGCGGT
The DNA here is from genome assembly GCA_036500405.1 of Bryobacteraceae bacterium. GTDB lineage: Bacteria > Acidobacteriota > Terriglobia > Bryobacterales > Bryobacteraceae > BOG-234. The sequence continues at coordinate 16,695 of DASYCD010000256.1, read as the reverse complement.
GCCGGCGCTCGATGACCCCGGTCTGCCTTCCACACTCTCGCCGAAGATCCTGACCGGCATTCTGCGTGATGAGCTCGGATTTCAGGGCATCGTCGTGACCGATGCGCTCGATATGGGAGGGATCGTGAACGGCTTCGGCGCCGGCGATGCCTCGGTCCGCGCTCTGGAAGCGGGCGCCGATGTTCTACTCATGCCGGCGAATCCGGAAGCCGCAATTGACGCCGTGCAGGCTGCGGTGAAGAGTGGACGTCTGACTGAGGCCAGAATCGACCGCAGCGTCACGCGCCTGCTGCGCGCAAAAGCGGAGTTGGGACTGGCGAAATCGAAATTCGTCGATCTGCAGCAACTGCCGAAGCGCATCGATACCCCGGAGGCCAACGCCGCCGCCCAGCGCATTGCGGATCGCTCCGTCACACTCGTGCGCAACCAGGGCGGGCTCATTCCGCTCCGCGACGCTACCCGGACGATGTTCTACACGCTGGTGGAAAGCTCCTCGTCAACGGAAGGGAATGCATTCGCGACGGCGCTCCACGCACGCTCCCCGCAGGCGGAAGTCATCCGCGCCGCCTCCTCGCTGAGCGAAGCGGACATGGATGCCCTGATTGCCCGCGGTTCCTCCGCGCGCCAGTTTGTCATCGCGGCGTTCGCTTCTGTGGCGCCGAGCCGCGGAACCGCGGCGCTCAGCGGCTTTCTCCCCAAATTGGTGGAGGAACTCATTGCGACAAAGAAACCCGTCACCTTCATCGCGATGGGAAATCCCTACCTGCTGCGCAATTTTCCAGGAGTGTCGGCGTACCTCGCGACGTACAGCACGGTGCGGCCGTCGGAAATCGCCGTGGCCAAAGCTCTGTTTGGTGACATCCTGATCAACGGCAAGCTGCCGGTCTCTATCCCTGGCTTCGCCAATGCAGGAGACGGAGTGGTCCTGCAACCAGTCGCCCGATGAGGGGCTCGTACCGGAGTGGTACGTTAACTATTCCGGCACATCGATGAACGGGAAGCAGTCGAGCCATTTCTTGCGCAACCCGTTCCCGGTCTGGCGCGGGACGGCCGAAGGGTCTTATGGGAGTAAGTGACTTTCTCGTATGCGTGATTATTCCGTGTTACGCTGAGTCCGGATTGTTGCCTGAGGCAGTGTGCTCGGTGCTGCGTCAGGAATTTCCGTGCGGCCTGGTCCTTGTCAACGATGGCTGTCCACAGGAAGAGACTCATCAGTTTTGCCTCCGCGTCCGCGACGCGCATCCCGATCGGATTTTATATCTTCGCCAGATCAATCGCGGCGTGTCTTCCGCGCGAAACGCCGCTATCGCGGTCGCCCTGAGAGCCTGGCCTGCCGTGCAAGGCGTATTCTTTCTCGATCAGGATAATCGGCTGGGCCCTCTGACATTAAGGCGTCTGTATCAGCGCCTCGCGGAGACGGGGGCCGGCTGGGTTTTTACCGATATGCAGATGGTTGCTCATCGGGGGCTGATTGGAACGGCGGGACAGTACTTTTTGCTCGAACATATGCTCCGCAGCTATGTCGATACCGGTAGCATGGTCGCCAGGCGTGTGCTGGAAAGCGGGGTGCGCTTTGACCCCGCAATTGGTTTTGACGACTGGGACTTCTGGCTGGGAGCTACGCGCCTTGGCTACCGCGGCGAATACGTGCCCGCAACCGGCTTCCTGTATCGCTACCGCGCTGAAAGCCTGGTGCAGATTCAGATGCGGGACCGGGATGGAGTCGCCAGCCTCATGCGGCGTAAACATCGCGACTGGATCAACCCCAGGAACTGTGTTCGCCTGGAGCACGAAGAAGCGCCGAGATATGCGCTTCTGGTCGCGGAATGGGGAGAAGATGTACTTCTCTTCAGCGACCCTGAAGATCTCGGGAGGCGAATGCCGCGAAATGAGTTCCAGGCTCGAATCTCCCGGTGGGGCATGCGAAAGCAATGGGGCCGGCTGCCAGCGTACCTGCTCGCAACTTCGGAAACGGTTCTGAGCCAGTTGACGAAGAGCCGCTCTTTGCGTGGATTGCTCTGGAACCTGGAAACCGCCGCGTCGCAATCCCCATTACCTGTCGTAGCGGCCGGAACGGAGGACGGCGTCGAAATACGCGAGATTGGCGTGGGGTCAGAGGGGCAGATCGCCTGCGCGCGGCTGGATGTTGCGCTGTCTCCGCCTCGTGCGCCATCCGGCGCCATTCGCAAAGTGCGGGGCATCAGTCTGGCTCACGAACGGTATGCCGCAGCGGCCACGGAGCTTATGACCGTCATCGCGGGAGTTCAGGATCGATGCCGGCTTGAAAATGACGGTGCGGCGTTTCTTGTGAACACGAACAATCGCCGGAAGGTTCCGGCAGTACATGGCATTTGCTCGTTATTCGATACAGGTACCTTGTTTCCGGTCTCTGTCCGGCGCCGCAATCTCGGCATTCTCGTCAAACAAGAGCTCAGTGGTAATGAGCTTCGGCATCTTGCGTCGCAGGTCTCTATGATCCTGTCCGGAGAGTGGGCGACCCACATCTTCTGGATTCACGACAACCGGACGCCCCGGCAGCCTTTGGATCCGGTATTCGACACAATCACTCCGTTATCGGCAACGGAGTTCGAGGACACCCTTTCGGAAAGTTCGCGGCGGTCGATGCTCGGGCTGCTGTGCGTCATGGATCTTGTCGTGAATCACGGATGCCCCGAATGGCTGACCATTGCGGGCCAGTTAGGGCGTTTGTCCGTAGCTACGCTGTTCTCCATCTGTGAAAACGAGAATCGCGAGTCTATGCGGTCCATGTTGAACGCCGGACTGGAGTACGAATACGCGATCAGGGGCTATCTTGCCGAGTCCGTTACAATCGCGGCGGATCTCGGAGCCAGGGGCGTTCCAGCCGATAAGCTTTCCGCGAATCTGGATAGGTACGTTTAGACCGGGGGAGTGCAGGATCGATGAATCGCACAACATTGGCATACAGTCTTTTCGGTTCGGGCGCCTTGATGATCCTCGGATCCAGCGACTCACACCTGGCGAGTGATCTCGCTGCGTTAACCGGGATTCCGGTTGTTCTGTTCGACGAGGCGTCAGGCTTTCAATCGCTGAGCGGCGAACAGGCAAGTCTTGATGAGTTTTCGTCGCCTCCCACATCTTCCTGTGTGTTCGTGGCGCAGTCGTCCGCCGGCCGGGAGCAGCTTCGCGCCTTATCGGCATGGTGGGCCGGGGCAGGGGGGCTGCCAGCTCCGATGATAGAACCGATGGACGGTGAACCTGGCCTGGCAAATTTGGGCCTGGCTGTTATGCGGGCGATGCTGGGACATTTCAAGGAAATGAACAGGCGGGTGACGCAATCCAATGTGGATCTACACGATCAGATCCTGTCGCTGCGAACGCAGGTGGAGACCGCCGATGCGCTGATCGCGGAGCTGAAATCGAAGGCAATACCGGGCAAGCCATGGATCGTCGCTTTCCTGGAGCCCGCGGGTGAAATATGGGCGCCGGAGGATAAGGGCAACGTCGCCGTTTTCGGGTTTCCGCACCAACTGCGAGGTCTGTCGCAACTGGATCTGCACTTTCGACGCTCCGCAGGCTCCTCGGGCTCCTTGTCCGTCCAGTTGAGCAGCATCGAGAACGAAGGCTGGCTGGGAGAATGGCGGATGCCTTACGACCAGGTGGAGGAATGGCAGCGCTTTCTGCTGCCCGCGGCAAGCTTCTCGTCCAATAACTATTTAAAGATCACCATTCAATGGTCGACGCTTGCCGGCCCAGCCCCCGCACTATCTCTCTCCAATCACCGTATCGAAATGAATGGCCCTGGCGGCATCGATCATCCCCCGGATTCCACCCGGCTTCCCGCCTTGCGTTTGTACAAGGCCATCGCTGGTTTTGTCCAGCCGGCGCCTCATTGGGTGCAGGGCACCGAAGGCCGCGACTAGTGTGAACCGGTGGGGCGGACTGGCAGTCTGCCGCCGATTGTGAATCGGCAGGTCGGTAGCCGTTGATCGTAGAAGCCGATTTACAATCGGCGGCAGGATTCCACCCCGGATTCCACCCTGCCCCACATGCGTTCGCATGAGTTCGGAACTTCCGAGGCGGGCCGTCAGCTGTCCGCCCGGCGCAACCGTCATACACTGGAAGGGGTTTCAAAACAATGACAAAGGTCACTCTCTGCATTCTCGGCGCGCTCATGGCGCAAAGCCTTCTCGCGGCAGACCTCACGGGAAAGTGGACCGCCACCACTCAGGGCCGGGGCGGCCAGGCTACTGAGACCGACTATTTCATCGTCGCCAAAGGCGATGTCTTCACCGGTTATATCGGCGGACAGACGCCGGAGGCCATCTCCGACGGAATCGTGAAGGGCAATGAAGTCACGTTCAACGTCACGCGCCGGACGCCGAATGGAAATGCAAAGGTCGCATACACTGGCGCCATCACGCCGGAAGGGCTGCTGCTGAAAGTGCCCGCCGGAGGTGGCCGCGGCGGTTTTGGACGCGGCCGTGGCGGTGGCTTCGGATTCGGTAATCCTCCAGCTCCCGGCGCCGCTGCTCCGCCAGTGCAGCAGCTTGCGAAGCGAGTCTCAACGGCGACCCCGCCGCCTATGCCTGCCATTCCCGCTAAGATCGCTCTGCCGATGCCGACGACGACGGTTCGCTCGAACGGTCTCGCAAAGACGCCTCCGATGGGTTGGAACAGCTGGAATAAATTCCAGCGTGGCGTGAACGATCAGGTGGTCCGCGAAGTCGCTGACGCCATGGTGAAGAACGGAATGCGAGACGCCGGATATATCTACGTCAATATCGATGACACCTGGCAGGGAACCCGCGACGAAAAAGGCAACATCCGGCCCAACGAGAAATTTCCCGATATGAAGGCGTTGGTTGACTACGTTCACAGCAAGGGGCTGAAACTCGGCATCTACTCTTCGCCGGGCCCGAAGACCTGCGCCGGTTACGAAGGTAGTTATCAGCATGAAGAGCAGGACGCGAAAACCTACGCGGCATGGGGCATCGACTATCTCAAGTACGACTGGTGCTCCGCGAGTCAGGTCTATGAACCCACATCGCAGCCGGCCGTTTACGCAAAAATGGGTCAGGCGCTTCTCGATTCCGGCCGCGCTATCGTATACAGCCTCTGCCAGTACGGCCAGCAGGATGTCGGCGAATGGGGCGCGAAGGTTGACGGCAACTCATGGCGCACCACGGGAGACATTCGGGACAACTGGACCTCCATGTCGACCATCGGTTTCGATCAGCAAATCGGCCGCGAGAAATTCGCCGGACCGGGTCACTGGAACGATCCCGACATGCTGGAAATCGGCAACGGAGAAATGACCGACACCGAGTACCGCACCCACATGAGTCTCTGGAGTCTGTTAGCCGCGCCGCTGCTGGCAGGCAACGATCTGCGCAGTGTCGCGCCCGATATTCTGGATATCCTCACGAACAAGGAAGTCGTCGCGATCGATCAGGATGCACTGGGCAAACAGGCGACGCGGGCTGCCAAGGACGGCGATCTGGAAGTCTGGTCCCGTCCGCTAGCGGATGGCAGCCTCGCCGTTGGTCTTTTCAATCGCGGCGCCGCAACCGCCAGGGTGACAGCGAAATGGTCTGAACTTGGCCTTACCGGTTCACAGAAGGTACGCGATCTTTGGGCGCATGCCGATCGAGGCACGGGCTCCGACGCAATCTGGGCGGAAGTTCCATCTCACGGCGTCGTCCTGCTGAAGATTTCGCGCTAGGAATCGGAATCTACAGAGCATTTTGAGCCAATTTACAGGCTTGGGTGTATTCTTCATTGCCGTCCTTTGCCCTAAGATAATGGGAGCAGCGACGCGGCGCTCGACGGCCCGGACATGCTTTCCTCCCCGATGGCCGCCCGTGCTTCTGGCAAAGCAGGAAAATGCCCCAGACCGTGGCAGGACATCGCCGTGAGCGACATAGGCCAGTATTCGGCGCGGCGCTCTTTGCTTCCGTTCTGGCCGTCTTTCTGTCGATTCTGCCGTCTTCCATTGCAAAAGGACAAACAGACGCATCGAATCAGGCCGGCCCCGAAGTCACATCCAGCCAGGCAGCCGCGGTGTTTACGTCATCTTCCAATCTGGTCCAGGTTCCGGTCGTGGTGCGCGACAACAGCGGACACGCTGTAGGCGCGCTCCGGGCGGAAGATTTTCAGGTATTCGATAACGGTAAACCCGAGACGATCTCTCGGTTCTCGATTGAAAAATTCGACGCGAATGATGTGCTGAAAAACAGAGCGGGCAGTCTGGAGCGTCAAAGTCCCGAAATTACGGCCCAACTGGCGAACCGGTACGTGGGCATGCTGCTGGATGATGTGAGCCTCAGCGTCGTTGACTTAGTGAGAGGGCGCAACGCCGCGCTCCACTACGTGGACACTCTTCGTCCGGAGGAACGCGTCGCTGTCTACTCAGCCTCCGGGAAGACCACACTCGATTTCACCGGCGATCGGCAGAAGCTGCGAAACGCGCTGGTGAGCATCAACTCGGTTGACGCAAATTCCCATTACCGGCTGGGAGACGGCCAGCGCCACTGCCGCGTCACATATTACAACCTCGACATGAAGCTTTATCAAAATGACGACGACATACCGGGTTGCAAAGGATCGCCTGCCGAGATGTGGTACATCATGCAGAACTGGGGGGAAAAGGACGAGACGGCGTACTTTCAGGCATTGCAGAACCTGGTCGCTAAAATCTCGGTTTTGCCGGGGCAACGCTCGATTCTTCTGCTTTCACCGGGAATCTATGTGCCAGACAGATACCGGCGGCAATTCAAAGATATTTTGGCGGCTGCCATCCGCGCGCAGGTTGTCATCAACGGAGTGGATCCACGCGGTGTGATCGACTCAGATGGCCAAACAGCGGAGAAGCGCGTTGCGCCGGCCACGCCGATTGTGTTCGACGAACAACAGGGCGGGGCATTTTTGGACGAAATCACCTCGGGCTCGGGGGGCATTTACTATCGTGAGAACGATCCGGATGCCGGGATTCAACGCGCGGAATCGATTCCGGAGTATATTTATCTGCTCGCATTCACGCCCGCCGATCTCCGGTTCGATGGCAAGCGCCACAATCTGAAAGTCACTCTCAAAAATGACCGTGGACTCACCGTCCAGGCGCGCAACGGCTATTTCGCCGATATCCATAACGCGGACCCGGCGGACTCCGCCACGCGGGAAATCGAAGAAGCGTTCTTCTCCAGCAAAGAGCGGGACGATCTGCCAGTCCGGTTACGAACGAAATTCTACAAAGACGGCGACGCCGCGACTCTGACAATAACCGCGAATGTGGACGCCTCCAGGCTGACGTTTCGAAAGGAAGACGGGCGCAATCTCGATAATCTGACATTGGTTGTGGGGCTTTTCGATCAGAACGGCAACTTCATCTCCGCAATTCAGAAAGATGTGCGGATGCAATTGAAAGACGCGACGCTTCGCGCCTGGATTCAATCCGGCATTCCGGCATTCCCTCCGCCACCGATTTCAAAGTAGCGCCGGGCAGATACCTGGTGCGCGTGGTGGTGCGGGATTCGGAAGGAGCCGCGATGGCGGAGCAAAGCACGGGCGTGGAGATTCCGCAGTGAAGACGCCAGTCGCTCTATGGGCGCTTGCTGCGTTGGAGATCGCATCGCTCATCCCGCTCCTGCAGGCGCAAACCCATGCCGGCGCGGAATCTCCGGTTATCAGAGTGGAATCGCGTGAAGTGCCGGTTGACGTGATCGTCACGGGAAAAACCGCCGCCACGGTCAAATTGACCCCGGAAGATTTCTCGATAAAGGAAGACGGCAAGACGCAGAAAATCAACAGCGTGCAACCCGCGGCCGCCGATCCTGAGACATCACTAAAGCACTTTGTCCTTTACTTCGATACCAGCGCGATGACAATTGCCGATCAGAAGGCCAGTAAAGATGCGGCTGCCAACTTCGTTGCGAGCATGGCCAGGCCGGACCGTTATATGGCGGTAGTGAACATGACCGGCGTCGGCTCGCGGGTATTGCAGGATTTTACGACTTCGCCCGCCGCGCTCAGCAAAGCCATTGCAGATGTAGGGCTGGCGCGCGCGCCAATACGGACTGGGCCGCGGAGTTACGAACTCTCCCCTTCGCTCGCGGCCGTATGTCTTTCCATGGCTCCCGCAACGGGACGGAAAGCGGTGCTCTTTTCGGGACTTATTATTCGGACGGCCCTTCGATCCGTTCATTAAGCCGAGGCTCGGCATCTCACGGTGGAGGAATAGAGGCCTGCAACCGCGCCAACGCAGGTGTTTACTCCATTGTGGGATATTTTTCTCCCGTCGTCGATGCTAGAAAACGCGATAATACTCGTCCTGCTCACGCGCCACGGCCGCCAGATCAGCGCCAAGCGCGGACGTGATGCCGAACGCCCAGACCGCCGGTTTGTTCGGACAGATCCGAGAGTGGCGAAGCGAGTTCCGGGGGCGGCAATACGCCGCGCCCACCCACGCGCCCGCCGCTGCCTCCTGACACTCCACCTCCTTCGAAAGCCGGCGCCTGCCACGAAGTGCGGGTGTCAGTGAACGTACGCGGTCTCTCCGCCAGAGCCAGAAACGAATATTGCGCGCAAAAGCAGCCCGACGTAGTGGCCGGCAAGATAGCCGGTCAGTCGCTGGAATCAGGCGCGGCGGGCGAAGTTGCAGGGACGCTGAGGATTGCCATGCAGCTTCCCTATTTCTATGCGGGCTCCAACCGGGCGAGCGTTCGCCTGGCGGCTGATTTCGTTCCTGCCGGCATGAAATTCACGGATGACAAAAAGGGATTGCATGGCGAGATCGATATTGTTGGCGCCGCGTTGCGGCCCGATCGCGCCACGGCCGAGCGTTTCGCCGATAGCATCGATGTCGATAGAGAGAATCAGCAAAGCGCCGACGCTTTCATGAAGACGCCTTATCATTACGAGCAGCAGTTCTTCGTGACGCCAGGAACATATGTTTTCCGGCTGGAAATTGGCGCGGGTCCAAACGCCTTCGGCAAAGTGGAGATGCCGCTGCAAGTGGACGCGTGGAAGCCCCAGAGTCTTGAAATGGGAAGCCTCGTGTTAAGCAGAGACGCTCAGCGCGTGGATCCGGCGGCGTTGCTCGCGCCGATTCTGGAAGGGCAGGGTCCGCTGATTGCAGGCGGTGAGCAATTCGTTCCCGCCGCGACGAACAAATTTCAGAAATCCGGCCCGGCTTATTTCTACACGGAATTCTACGATCCGGGAGCGAGCGACCCCTCCGGGCTGAAGATGGAGTATTGCATTGTAGACCGGAAGACGGGCGTTCGCCTGGGGTGTTCGGACGTAGTCAGCCTGCAGAACTATGTCCATGCAGGTAATCCGGTCGTGCCGTTCGCGACGCATCTGCCTCTGGATCGGCTTCCTTCCGGGTCATATCGTTTGGAGGTGCGCGCAATGATTCCGGCGAGTCAGCAGACCGCGACGCGCACGGTCGATTTCGAGGTGATGTAGTACGACGGACTGTCGGTTTGCTTCAGCCTAAGCGCCCTGCGCTCTCGATTGCCGCCGCAATTCGAGAATCAGATTCATCACCTGGTCCTCCAGAAAATCGCGCGTCTGCTGAAATTCCTGGAGCGATCTGCCATACGGATCGACCACCTGCCACACCAGCGTCTTCCTCGGCTGCACGCCTGGCAAGGGGTATCCCGACATGTTGACCACCAGATCGGCGAGCGCCGCGACCGACGGATCGTAGCGCTTCGAGACGTGCTTCGAAATATCGATATTCTTCTCCCGCATCGCCGCAATGCCATGGCTCGGGACTTTGGGCACGGGCGCGAGACCGCGGCTCTCCGCAAAGAGAATGTCCGCCCCGTAACAGTTCGCGAAACCCTCCGCCATGGGGCTTCGGCAAACATTACCGATGCAGACAAAGACGACGCGCTTCAGAGCTTGCTGAGAAATAATCGGTGTACCCTCGAATCTTTAGTGAGTTCCGGGTGGAAAGTAGCTACCAAATGCCGCCCTTGCTCCACAAGCACGGGGTCTCCATCATACTCTGCAAGCACTTTCACTTCCGGTCCCGTGCGGCGGATTTTCGGAGCGCGGATGAATACCGCTTCCACATCACCTTCGCCCGCCCTCTGTTGAAATTCCGGGGCCGGTGAAAGGTTCGTCACACAACTGTCAATCTGACGCCCATATGCATTGCGCTCCACGGTCAGGTCCATTGCATTCAGGCTTTGCTGAGGCGGGTTCGTAACTTCTTTCGCGAGCAGGATCGCGCCCGCGCACGTTCCGAAGACCGGCTTTGTACGCACAAATTCGGAAAGCGGCTCCATCAGATCCATCATGTTGAGGAGCTTGAGCATGGTGGTGCTCTCGCCCCCCGGAATGACGAGCCCATCAACGGAGCCGAGGTCCTGCGCAGTCCGGCATTCGACTGCTTCGCCGCCTGCGGATTGAATGGCTTTCGCATGCGCTTCGAAGTCCCCCTGCAGAGCGAGGACTCCGACGCGCTTTTTCTTTTCGGGCATTACCGATTACCAGCCGCGAGTCTGCATCAGCTCGCTCTCGGGCAGCTTCGAGATTTCAAGACCGGGCATCGCGTTGCCGAGTCCTTCACTCGCTTCGAGCAGCTTCTGCGGATCTTTGTAATAGGTCGTCGCCATCACGATCGCCTTCGCGCGCGCGGCCGGATCCTCGCTCTTGAAAATGCCAGAACCCACAAACACCGCTTCCGCGCCGAGGTGCATCACGAGCGCCGCATCGGCCGGAGTCGCAATGCCGCCCGCCGAGAAATTCGGTACCGGCAGCTTGCCATTCTCCGCGACCCACTCCACCAGTTCGAACGGCGCCTGCAGCAACTTCGCTTCATGCATCAATTCTTCCTTGCCGAGTACCGTGAGCTGCTTCATCTCGCGCACGATCGTGCGCATGTGCCGCACCGCTTCCACGATGTTGCCCGAACCCGCTTCGCCCTTGGTCCGAATCATCGCCGCGCCTTCGCCAATTCGTCGCAGTGCTTCGCCCAGATTGCGCGCGCCGCAGACAAACGGCACCTTGAATCCCTTCTTATCGATGTGGTGCTCTTCATCGGCGGGCGTCAGCACTTCGCTCTCGTCGATGTAGTCGCAGCCCATAGCTTCGAGAATGCGCGCTTCCATGAAGTGACCGATGCGCGCTTTCGCCATTACGGGAATGGAAACTGACGCCATGATCTCGCGCATCATGCTGACGGCTGACATGCGCGCCACGCCGCCTTCTTTGCGGATATCGGACGGAACGCGCTCGAGCGCCATCACGGCGCACGCGCCCGCCTTTTCCGCAATAACGGCCTGCTCGGCGTTGACCACGTCCATGATCACGCCGCCCTTGAGCATTTCAGCCAGGCCAACCTTGAGCCGGAAGTCTTCGTTCTGCAGCATTCTTTTTGTCTCCTGTAATTCGATTTCTAAACAAAAGCGAGCGTCGGCCTGGAAGCTTCATCTCGCGAACTCATCGCCTGATCCACTACGCCGCCCAAAATCTCAATGCCCCGGCGGATGCTGGCGGCGTCCAGCCCCGCGAAACTCAACCGCAGCCCCTGATCGAGCGCACGGGAAACTGAAAAATAACGTCCCGGCAGATAATCGGCGCCGGCCTGCCGCGCGAGTCCGCGCAACGCGCCCGCATCCAGTCCAGCCGGAAGATCGATCCACATGTTCATGCCACCGCCGGGAAGCGTCCAGCGGCACTCCGCCAGATGTTTCTGACACGCCTGTTCCAGTGTTCGAAGTTTTTCGCGGCCTGCGGCGATCGCAACCCCCTCGTGCTTCGCCAGCCGCCCGGATTCGGCGAATCGCAGCAGAAACGCCTGCGATAGCTGATCCGTGTGGAGATCGGTCAATTGCTTCAGTTCGGCGGCGCGGGCGATCACTGGCTTTGGCGCAATCACCCAGCCAACGCGTACGCCGGGGAAGGCGATCTTCGAAAAACTGCCCAGCAGGATCACATTCGAATCGAGCGATTTCAGACGCGGCGGGCGCTCGCCTTCCTGCCGGTAAATGAGATCGCTGTAAATATCGTTCTCGATCACGACAGCGCCCGCCGCGCGCGTCATCGAAATGAAAGCGGCGCGAGCGGCTGAAGGAATCGTGGCGCCAGTTGGATTCTGGAACGATGGCGTCACCACAACGATGCGCACGCCAGCGTCGAGCGCGCGTCGCAGCGATGCGAGATCCATACCGTCATCGGTGACGGGGATGCCGGTGAGGTCCGCGCCTGCTTCAAGAAACAGATTGCGCAATCCTGGATAAACCGGATCCTCGACCGCGACTTTGGTCCCCGGCCGCGTCAACGCTCGCCGCAGAATATCTACCGCCTGTTGGCAGCCGTTGGTAATCAGGATGTCATCGTCCGGACCGGCAACACTCTGCGCACGCGCCCGCTCCAGCAGCCATGAACGCAGCGGTCCATAGCCGAGCGGCGAACCGAGTTGCAGGAGGGATTGCAGCCGAGGATCGGACAGAACCTCATCCGCGCAAGCGCGAAATTCATCGACGGGAAACAAATCCTCGGAAGGACGGGAACTGGAAAAGTCGATGGCGTTCGAAGCCGGCGAACCGGTGGACGGAAAAGCCGACGGCGTCAGGACCCGATTCCAGTCCACCGAGGCGACCTTTGGCGTCGCCGAGCTCCGCACAAAACTGCCGCGCCCGACCGCGCCCTCGATCAACCCCTCGGACTCCAACCACTCGTACGCAGCCGAAATGGTGGTCCGGTTCAGGCCAAGCTGGCCAGCCAATTCCCGAGTTGGCGGTAGCCGGTCACCAGCCTGCAATTCACCATTTCCAATCAGCCGCTGGACGTACGTACCCAACTGCCGGTAAATCGGCATTTCGGAAGCGTTATCGAGCTCCGGCCTGAACTGCATATTTCCGAGTCTATCATCCATATTGGACTGTTGCAAGACCATCCAATGCATAGGTAGTGGGTCAGTTTGAATCATGCTCGAAACCAGCCAATTGGCGGTCAAGCATCGGGACATGCCAATGAACACGCATGGTCCTAGGCCAGCCAATCGGATGCCTGAGCGGTTTGTGCTGGAAAAGCTGCGACCGGTCAAGCAGCCACGATATCCTGCGATTCGGAGATCGAGGAGCATGACGATTGCGATTGGGTATCTGTGCCGCGATGGATTAATTCTCGGGGCTGACAGTCAATCTGGTATTTCAGGATCGCTGAAATGGCCAACACAAAAAATCCTGCCGATTGACGTAGGCGGTATTCATGAAGGGATGGCCGTCAATGCTGCCGCCCTGGCCGTGGCGGGAGCGGGGAACACCCATTACCTTCACGAGATGCAGGAAATTTCCGCGAGGTTGATCGATCCTTCTGATACGGCAATGGAGATCGAAACCAAGCTGCGCGAAAGGTATCGAGAATTCTATACCGAGACGGTTCTGCCATTCGCGGGAACTGGGGGCGCGCCGGAGTTGTGGATGATGTTCGGAGTGCAGAAAGACAATTCAGTTTCCTTGTACACGACCGAACAGTTGTCGTTCCGCGAGAACAGGGCATACGCCGCTGTTGGATCAGGAGAATTTGTTGCCAGGGCGCTGATAGAGAGTACGTTTCCGATGTATCCGCCGATTTCCGTGGCCAAGCTTCTGATGGTCCACGCGCTGCAACATGTAAGGGATCGCGTAGATGGCGTAGGCGGGAATAGCGTGATAATCGCGATCTCCCAGAACAAGTGCGAATTTGTAAACCGTCAATTTATTCGAGAAGCAGAGCGCGAGTTTGAGAAGTACAGATCAGCGCAGGTTGGCCTAATTCAGTACGTTACTGGATACCTCGCGGAAGATGAAATTGGGCGCGTTTCCGGCGAGGCCAGCGAGTTGCGCAAGGCACTCGCGGATATCACGGCAAGAGGTTAACCATATCCTCCAGACTCCACAGGTGTGCCGTGATTCCTGCGGCCATCGCAGGCGTCATCCGGAGCGATTGGTGAATCCTGACGTAGTTGTAGTGCATGTAGTGAATCGCCAACGAGGCGACATGGTTCTCAAGTTTCTTTGAGAACGCATTCGTCAGCCGCGTGAAACGGCGATTGCACATTCTGAGCGTGAGGTTCTGCCGCTCAATATAGCTGGTGCTGATGTGCTTGTGCTTCGGATCGCCGGTGATCGGAAGCTTCTCGCAGCCAGTGCACTCAGCGGGGCTATACCGGCGCTGACCTTCGGGATCGTGGCCGTAGATTTTTACGATCTGGGCGTAGTCGATGTCCTCTCCGAAAGTTTCAGCTACCGCTTTCACATAGACCTTGTATCCATCGCTACTGAGTTGAATCCGGTTATTCAGGCGCTTCGCCAGGTCGCGAATGAACTCATGGCCTGTTTCCGTGTCGCGCGGGCCGACCGTGAAACAGGGAATCAGTTTCGTTTCGGCATCAATGGCGATCCACGTCCAAACGTCGCCACAGGTACCTTTTGCACGCTTTTTATCGGTGGCCTGTTTTTCCTTGCAGCCGACGAAGGACCAAATTTCATCCACCTGAACCAGCTTGCAATTCAGCCCGCGCAGGTTCTTGTCCATATAGTCCAGGCACGCTTCGCCCAGTTCCACTAACAGCTTCGCGATTGTGTTCTTGCTGAACCCGGTGAGCCGAACGGTCGAGCGGATCGAGTTGCCTTCTATCAGGCAATTGATGATTCGGACTCGCTCTTCCGTGCTCAACCGGTTCATGATTTAAGCATACACGGTCAAGCATAATTAGTCAAATTAAAACCTAGCGTAGAATATTAAAAGTAGCTTTGGCAAAAAGAAAAGACCCCATTGGCGTGGGGTCTTTTAAGAATCGGTTTGGGCGGACACTCGAATCTTCGCATGGAGTGTGTCCAAATGCAAATCGGATATGGACGTGAAAGAAACATATGGCAGTCGCTTAAATCGAGCTGCGTGGCAGGAGTTCAGAAAATGTTGGTCTGGATATCTTGTCCTTCGGACCCTATCCGGATTGGCGGCGCCTGTAATATTACTGTTCCCACGAGGATTTTCCATGTTGTCGGTCGGTGACGCCCTGGAAAGTGCCGGAATAGGCATCTCATTGTCAGTGTTCGGAACATACCTGTATTCCCGTAGGAAAGGCGCGGAAGCGTTGGACGAAGCACGTGCCGTAGAGGAATTAAGGTTACGCCAAGAGATCGCCGAAACTAAAATCCGCGCAGATACCGAGGCTTCAAATCTACGCTCCGCGCTGGCCACCGCCACGAGTGACCGCGCGAAGGATCATCACTATCAGCAGGTTAAGCCCTTGATACATAACCTGTCCCCAAACGGAATGATCGTACTTAGGCACCTCTGGGCGCACAGCCCTCTCGAAACCAACATGGGCGGAAATGTCGAAGCACCAGGCCTGAATGCGAGGGACACCAGAACAGTTCTCGACGGCGAATTACGGCCGCTTCCCTTCGTGAAGTTCAAGGAGCGGCAGGAGGCTAGCCGCGTGCGCTATTCGTGGGAAATAGCCGATGGCTATAGGGATGCTTTGAAGGAACTGCTGTTTTAGGCGCAATTGCTTTCTACTTGTTGCCCTTGTCCCACCGCGCCCGCGCCGCTTTTGTCGCGATCTTAGACCGCCTGCGAGGCGTCAGCGCCGCCGCCCTGGCTGTACCACCCTTTAGCCCGCCCAAACGCCCTAACGCCACGGCGTGAGGGTTCTTCGTGGGATCTACCGGCTTAGCTGGCGGTGCGCTCGGATCGGTCTTCGGTACCTCCCCGATTGATTCCAGGAAAACCCGGTGGGCCACTTCGTTCGGATCTTTGGGGCCGCTCATGGGTTCATTATGCCATTCTACCTTTGTAGTTGTGCTAAGTTATTGAAACTGACCCACTACCAATGCATAAGGTAGAATGAAATTCGGCTCGGCAATGAGGGAAAAATGGGTTCGTTTATGCTTTTTCGTGCTTCTGGCGCCGAGCCTCAGCTTAGCCCAGAAGACTCAACAAGATAAGGTCTCCGAGAAGCTGAAGCTTCCTCAGGATCCGCCCCTGGTGGCCGTCGGCGAGACCAGCCATCTGACCTTCGAAGTTTCGCCGCTTTCCGGTAAGGGACTGCTGTCCGAGCAGACCCGAGACGCTCTTAAGGCCATCCTCAAGCTCACAAGGAATTCCCAGATCATCCATATCCGCGCCTTCTCGGCGGGGAATGGCGATGTCCGGCGCATCCCCCAGATCGTCGCGGATGTGCTGGGCGACAAACATTCGCAGTTGCCCTCGATCAGCGTTGTTCAGGCGGGAGACCTGACTCTCGATGGCGCGCAGGTAGTGCTCGAGACGATTTCGGTTTCGAAGAAAGAGGTCAGCAAAGAAGGACTGGCGTTCGTACCGGCTCAGACAGTCGTTGCGGACCAACCCGACTCGCCGGCGAAGCCGCTGCTTCAGAAAGCGATGGATCAACTTGCCGCGAAGATGAACGGAACGCCGGTCGCGGTTACCTGCTACGTCAGCGCATTCGAGGCGGGCGAAGATCTTCTCGCGATGGTGCAGTCGCGCTTCTCCGGAGCGGCGGTGAATCTGGTGCAGCCGCGCCGCCTTCCGTGGCGTAACGCGGCCTCCTGTGAAGGCGTTGTGCGCGGAGGGACGTCGGCTGCGCGTTTCGCATTCTCCGGGACGCAGGTCGCCTTTGGATCAGAAGAAAAGGATGCGGTGCTCGCTGTCCAACGGCTTGATCGCGCCCTCACCGAAGTGGGCGCTCCGGCCAGCAAGGACGCCGCG
>DASYCD010000255.1:0-5100 GCA_036500405.1 Bryobacteraceae bacterium | reverse complement strand
CTTGACGAGTTTGATGGCGCGCTGCGTATCCGCCAGTTCCGTACCTTCTACGGTGTAAGTGGAATCCTTTCCATCTTTGGCGAGCCGGTATTTCAGAACAAAACCGGCGATGCCGTGGTCCTGCAGGAATTTCGCAACGTTGTAGCCCTCGTGCTCCACCCAGAGCGTGCTGTGGCCGCCGCCCGGAGCGATGACGATCGCGGCGCCGGTCGCGGTCTCTTTCGGCGGCAGATAGACCGTGATGGAAGGTTTGTGGACATTGGAGATGACGTGGTCGCCCGCGGGCTGCACTACGACCTTCTCCTCCCCGGTCTTCCCTTCGGAGCCGGGCGCGCCGTTCGGCCAGAGAAGAACCACCTGAGGTTCGGCGGCAGCCACGCTCAGGGCAGCGGCGAGTAAAATGAGGGCTGTGCGCATATTCCTGACGTAATAGCCTATCGAATTGCGGGGCCCGGGGCACCCAACTTAAGGATGGTGGCTGGGCGGAGGATCTTACTTGCCGTCTTTGCTCTCGTGGTATTCCATCTCGGTGTTGAGGTCCCAGAGATTGGATTTATCGGTGCGGCCTTCCATGATGTTGTCGACCGCGGTCATCGCCGTCAGCATCGAGTGGTCCTGGTTGTTGTACTTGTGCATGCCGTTGCGGCCGATGAGGAACAGGTTCTCGAAGCGATTCACGTAGTCGCGGACTTGATCGAAACGGTTATATGTACCGAAATAGGCCGGATACGTTTTCGGCATGCGGACCACACAGCCATCGAGCACATCGGCCACGTCAATGATACCGATCTTCGCCATCTCATTCTTCGCGAGATCGATCATCTTCTCGTCGGAAACGCGCCAGATGGGATCGGTCTCGTAACAGAAATATTCGAGCCCGACCCAGACCTTTTTCGGATCCGCCACCAGGTACGGACTCCAATTGTTAAAGATCTGCATCCGTCCCACCAGAACCTCGGGCTCCTGGATGTAAATCCAGTTGTCGGTGAGCAGGTGCGCGCCAGCCTCTGTTTGTCAACTTTTAGCTTGTCGAGCAGCAAACCTACAGTGATGAAGTCCCGATACATCAGGCCGTCGCTGACTTCACGGACGTTCGCGGGCACTTCCACGTCAAGCGCACGAATGAGTTCCTGAATGGGCATCGTGGAGAAGAAGTAATCCGCCTCGATCGTCTCGCGGCGCCCCGTGGCGGCGTCTTCCACTTCCGCCGCGATGACCTTCGAACCGTTCGTACGGAGGCCAATGACGTTGCAGTTCGTTCGAACCTCGGCACCTTTGGCTTTGACATCTTCCGCGACGTATTCCCAAAGCTGGCCGGGGCCGTATTTCGGATAGAGAAACTTTTCAATCAGCGAAGTCTCTGTATCCTTCTGCGAGATATCGCCGTTCGCTGTCTTCTTCGACGCGGCGCTTTTCAGGAAATGGCGGATGGCGCTGATAATGGAAAGCCCTTTGATGCGCTGCGCGCCCCACTCCGCGCTGATCTGGTCGCACGGCACACCCCAAACCTTTTCCGTATATGACTTGAAAAACGTCAGATACAGCTCGCGTCCGAACCGGTTAATCAGGAAGTCTTCCAGGCTGCGTTCCGGGCGGATCTGATTCATCGAGCCGGCCAGATAGCTGAGGCCGATCCTGATGGAACGTCCGATGCCGAGCTGCTTTAAGGTCGCGGCGCTTAGACGTATCGGGTAGTCAAAGAATTGCCGCAGAAAATAGATTCGCGATTTCCGGTGACGGACCAGCATCGTGCGATCGCCGGTGGCCAGGGCGCTATTGGCCGCCACTTCACGGCTCTGTTTGCGGTAGGTAATGGTATGCGAACTTCTGTTCGAGTTTTCGACCGGCATGACGTCCGCCCACCACTGCATGACGCGATCGGATTTCGAGAAGAAGCGATGGCCGCCGATATCCATTCGGTTGCCCTTGTACCGCACAGTGCGGCAGATCCCGCCCATCTCCGTACTCTTTTCGAGCACGATGGGGCGGATCTCCGTCCGCTTGACGAGTTCGAAGGCCGCAGTGAGGCCCGCAGGGCCCGCGCCGATAATCAGCGCCCGCTGCTCGCTCATTGCGCCTCTTCCTTTTTGGATCGCTTCAGCTAGCCCTGAGGCGTTGCCGCAACGAATTCGGGGGGCGGGGCCGAACCTTCACCGAAGAAATACTGTTCCATCTGCTGGAGCAGGAATTCCTGAGCCTGTTGAGTGCCCAGATTGAGGCGATACTCGTTCATGAGCATCTTCATGTGTTCCACCCACATGCCCCACGCCTGTTTGGAGACGTTGTCGTAAATTCGCTGGCCAAGCGGATGCCCCTCAAACGGCACCTCCGCCAGTCCTTCCATCTCGCGCTTCAATTTGACGCAAAAGACCTTATGGGGCGCGCCCGCTTCGTTGCTCATCGTTCTCAGGATAGCAGCGGGCGAGCCAGGGTTTGGTCCTGGAATTGCCATTGGGACGTCTGGCGGAGCGCCGCCGTACGAAATGCCCCGACGACGCCAGTTGCCTCTCGATCCTGAGAAATCCGCGGCCATTGCCGGACTTCGTTATGGCGGCCATGAGTGCGCCGGAATTACCCGCCGGAAGCGCGGGAAAGGTTTTGTCTATCTCAACGACGGCAAGCCGGTCCGGGATCCCGAAACGCTGACGCGCATTCGTTCGCTGGTGCTCCCACCGGCGTGGCGGGATGTCTGGATCTGTTGCGATCCGCTTGGTCATCTCCAGGCTATCGGCTATGACGCGCGGGGACGCAGGCAATACCGGTATCATCCGGCCTATCGCCAGATTCGCAATCTGACGAAGTTCGAGCGGATGCCGGATGTGGTGGCTGCGATAGCCCTAGCGCGCGCGAAGGTGCAGGAGCATTTGGCGTTGCCGGGCATGCCGCTCGAGAAGGTGCTGGCGACGCTCATACGCCTGCTGGATGTGACCGGCATGCGGGTCGGCAATGAGGAATCGGCCGCGGAAAATCACACGTACGGACTGACGACGCTTCGGAATCAGCACGTGGAAGTGGAAGGGGCCACGCTACGATTTCATTTCACCGGCAAGAGTGGCGTGAAACACGAAATGAAGATTACAGACCGGCGCCTGGCGCGAATTGTGCGGCAGTGCCATGATCTGCCGGGCCAGCAGCTGTTTCAATATGTCGATGAAACCGGGAATCCCCACAGTGTTTCCTCGAGCGATGTGAACGAGTATCTGAGGAATGCCACAGGCGAAGCGCTGACGGCGCGCGATTTTCGCACGTGGGCCGGAACCGTGGAATGCGCCATCGCGCTGCGCGATATCGGCGAGAGTTTGTCGGCGACGGATGCGAAGAAGAATGTGGTTGCCGCGATTAAGACGGCTGCCGAAAAGTTGGGAAACCGCGTTGCCACCTGCCGGGCTTATTACGTGCACCCCGCCGTGCCGGATGCCTACATGGAAGGCACGCTGCTGCAAACGATGGCGAAGGCGGCGGAAGAGTCTGGCGAAAGTTTGAGCGCTGATGAGTGCGCCGTCCTGGCGGTGGTCAGGCGTTTTCGGCCGACGCCGTCGTCTGCAGAAAAGACAGTGCCTCCGGGTATCCGGGACGCAGCGTGAGCGCCTGCTCGAAACTAGCCCGCGCGCGCTTCGGATCGGACTGATACACCAGCCGGTAAATTCCCAGATTCAGATGAGCGCTCGCGTCAAGCGGTCGCATCCGCGCAATTTCTTCTGCCACCAGCCCGGCTTCGGCGAACATTTCGAGTTGATGGAACTCGGCGGCGAGGAAATCGAGGCGGGTGGTGTCCGTCGGTCGGCTTCGATTTCTTCTTTCAGGATTTCGATATAGCGAAGGTTCTTGCGGCGCCGCGCTTCGCGGCTGGAGACGAAGTTGTGATCGATCGCGATGCCGCTGGTTAACAAACGGCCGCCTCCGGACAGAATGGCGGCATCGACCGTTTCGTGCACGCGCCCGCGATAGCGGTAATCCGGGCGGTTTGGAAACAGCCGCACGGCATAGTCCGTAGTGAATCCTTCGGCGTCCGATGCATGATTGCGACGGGCGAAATAGTAACCGGCGTTTTCGTTTCCCGCAACGATAGATTGAGCCAGCGGCACGCTTGCCGGTTCGAGAACCTCGTCCGCGTCGAGCATCAGAATCCACAGGCCTGTCGCACGCTCCAGCGTCTGATTGCGAGCGGCCGCGAAGTCCACACGCTCAAAGCTGAAAGAGAAAACCTGTGCGCCGTATTGCTGCGCGATTTCGATTGTGCGATCCGTGGAACCGGTATCGGCGATCACGATTTCAGGCGAAAGAGCGCGGATTGAATCGAGGCATTTCGCCAGATTGCGCTCTTCGTCCTTCACGGTCATGCAGAGGCTGAGCGGCGGCTGCATGTCGGGTTTCAGGTGAGCGCCGGCGGACGACGCTTGTGCCAGTCCGTGCGCTTCTGGAATTCCGCGGCGACCGCGAGCAGATTATTTTCGCGGAACGGCGGCGCTACCAATTGCAGCCCGACAGGCAGCCCGGATACGAAGCCGCAGGGGAACGAAATGCCGGGCAACCCGGCGATATTCGATGCAGGAATGAGGCTGGTCATTCCGGGCGTCGCTGGATGCGGCTTGTCGGGACCATCATCATCCAGCGGATCGCTGATTTTGGGCGCAACCTCGTACCGCGCGGGCGCCACGATCAGATCGACATTTTCAAAAACTTCGCGGAAACTTCGCTGCACGAGCGACCGGATGCGCATCGCCTTCAGGTATTCCGTGGCCTTGATGCCGAGTTTCGACTTCAGGCCCTCAGCCTGGCTGGCGTCGGCGAGTTGATCCACCTGGCCGCTGGTGATCAGCTCTTCGAAAATCGACGCGCTTTCCCCGCCAATGATGGTGCTGATCAGAGCTCCCCACGGATAGTTGGGAAGCTGCATCTCCACCATCTGGACGCCGATATCCTTCAGAGTCGCCATGGCTGCATCGAGCGCGGACTGTATGGCGGGATCGACCCATTCGCGATCCGCCGGCGCGAAGCCGATTTTCAGCTCGCCGAACGGGCGCACGAACTGCGGCGCGTAGTAGAAGCTCTTTCCGGCGGAACCCGGATCGTCTGAATCGCCCCCAGCGATCGCGGCCA
>DASYCD010000254.1:0-4589 GCA_036500405.1 Bryobacteraceae bacterium | reverse complement strand
AGCAATTCCACGGAACCGCTTCGTGGAATCACCGTCATGAGCAGTTCAATTCGAATACCTGGCTTAATAACCACACACTAACGAATGGTGCCGCGACGCCACGCGTCCCGTACCGGTATAACGTCGAGACCTACAGCATCGGCGGACCAATTTTCATTCCGAAGCACTGGAACCGCGAGCGCAAAAAGGCGTTCTTCTTCTGGTCGCAGGAGCGCACGGGGCAATTTGTCGCCGGTTCACAGCAGTTCAAATATACGCCGACCGCGCTCGAGCGGGTGGGCGACTTCTCGCAGAGCAGGAACAATGACGGGACGCTGCTGCAGGTGCTGGATCCGGGAAACGGGAACGAGCAATTCCCGGACAACAAGATCCCGCTCAACCGCGTCAGCCCGTTGGGACAGTCTGTGCTGAACTTCTTTCCGCTCCCGAACTTCACGCCGGATGGCTCCAACCCGGCGCAGAACAACGTCATCAACTACACCGAGCAGGGCAGTGCGATTCACCCGCGTCTCAACACGGTGCTGCGCGGCGACTATTATTTCACCAGTAAGCTGAGCGGTTATGTCCGTTTCATCAATGACGCCGATTACATGTATTCCCTGTTCGACGGCGTGCCGTTCAGCAAGGATGTCGGCGGTCTGCTCGGTGAGAAGGGCATTGCGCCCATCATTCACCCGAACGGCGGCCACAGCGAATCCGGCACACTGACGTACACGGTCACGCCGACGATGGTCAACGAGACCACGCTCGGCTATACGTGGGACCAGTACACGTTCGCCACCACCGACAATTTCGCGAGCGAAGCGCGCTCTCTGCTTCCCGGACTGCCCACACTGTTCCCCGTGCCCGCAACGGACGAACAGGGCCCAACCAACGGTTACGCGAATCCCACGATTCTGCCGCAGTTCACCTTCGGGGGCAGCGCGCCCTCCAACTCCGTGGGCTACACGCGCAGCGGCGCTTCGGCCGGACAGGAAATTGCGACCAACCCGACCTGGTATTACGTCGATAACGTGAGTAAGGTCTGGGGCCACCACGCGTTTAAGGCCGGCATCTATGTGGAATTCAACACGAAGTATCAGCCCGCGGACCGCAACTACGCGGGCAGCTTCAACTTCGCTTCCTCCACATCGAACCCCACGCTGAACACGCAGAACGGCTTCGCGAACGCGCTGCTGGGCCGGGTGAACAGCTATGGCCAGTGGAATGGCACAACAACGTTCAACGACGTTTACCAGAACTACGAAGAATACATTCAGGACAACTGGAAGCCGACTCGACGTCTGACGCTCGATCTCGGCGTACGCTTCTATCACCAGTCGCCGCAGGAAGACAACAACTTCACGTTCGAGAAATTCTTCGCCGAGAAATATGATCGTGCGGGGCAATCGCGGCTCTACTATCCGACTTGCCTGAAGCAGTCTCCCTGCACCGCGAGCACCGGCCTGGCAGCGATCGATCTGGCCACAAAACAGACTGTCAGCAGCTCTTATATAGGCCGGCTGGTTCCGAGCTCGGGCGATCCGGCTTCGGGCATGGCGGTCCTTGGCCTCAACGGTGTAGATGAAGCGCCGTATCACCAGAAAGCACTCGTTGCGGCGCCGCGCGTCGGCTTCGCGTACGACCTGTTTGGCGATGGAAAGACCGCACTGCGCGGCGGCTGGGGCATTTTCTACAACCGCCTCGACGGGAACCAGTATTACGGGCTTTCGGGACAGGCGCCCCTCGCTTACAGCGTCAGCGTCAGCAATCTGACGTTGGCGGATATCGCGGCGCAGCATACAGACCAGCCGCCATCCATCGGATCGCTCCAGGGCGTGTCGCCAATCTCGCCGCAATCCTACCCCAACGTCGTACCCTGGGACACGGCGCAGAATGCGAGCGCGGACATCCAGCATACGTTCGGCTCGAGTCTGGCGCTCGATCTGGGTTATACGTTCAACTGGGTGTATCACCAGCACGTCGCCGCGGGATGCTGCGACATCAACTACATCCCGATCGGAGCGGGCTGGCCGTTTAATCAGGCGGCTCTCGATCCGACCACCGGCGGCAAGACGAGCAACAATCTGACTTCGAACCTGGAACGAAACATCTTCCCAGGCTATGGCGCCATCCAGGAAGCCAACTTCTCGGCGCACTCCAACTACAATGCGCTGACGGCAACGCTCACTGAGCGTTACTCCCACGGCCTCGCCTACGGGATCGCCTACACCTGGTCGAAGGCTATGTCCCGGTCTACCTACACGCCGGGCATCGCCGACCAGGATGAATGGAACTACGGCTATTCGGGCAACGACCGGACCCACAATATCCAGATCAGCTACTCGTACGATCTGCCGAATATCGCCAAACACTACGGTGTTCGTGCGCTCGGCTGGTTCACGGATGACTGGCAGTTCTCCGGCATTACTTCCGTACAGAGCGGCAAGCCGTTCAATCCGACCTGCGGACTGACCTCTGGATCGGTCGGCGTGACTGGTGGCTACACCGGCACGCCAGACGTAAGCCAGCGCTGCCTCGTGCTCGGCGATCCACTCGCAAACCTGACAGCAAGCCGCATTTTCGACGGCTCGGCGTTTGCGATGCCTGCCCTGGCAACAGGCCCCAACAACTCAATTGTTGGACCGCCGGCGCTTGGCAATCTCGGAGGCGGCGCCGGTGTCCTGCGCCATCCGACAGTAACCAACTTCGACATGACCCTGACGAAGGTCATTCCGCTCGGCAGTGAAAAGCGGGTTCTGAAACTCCAGGCGCAGGCGTACAACGCCTTCAACCACCCCGAGTTTAACTCCGAAAACACCGGCATCCAGTTCGGGCCGACCACCAATCTGGTCACGAATGCGGATGCCGTCGGTCTCCATACGAACACCGTGGGCGGCTCAAACCGTATCATGGCGTTCTCCGCCAGACTGCAATTCTGACGGTCAGGGACGACGCTGCTGTAATGGGAAAGAGCCGGGCTCGCGCCGCGCGGGAACCGGATCTTTCCTTTTGTCAGTATGGCGGCGCGCTGGCGATTCGCAGTAAAGTGAAGAAATGTCATTGCGCGTCGCCCTGCTTTTGTATGCCGACCCCGGCAGCGGTTTGCTGCTCTGGCAACTGGCGGGCGCATTTTTTCTGGGCCTCGTCTATCAGGTGAAGAAATTCTTCGGACGTAACCGGAAACCGAAGTGAGCCACGCGGCCTCCTTCCGCGATCCGGCGGGTTCTGTTTCGATCACGGAAGACCGGGTCCTTCGAACTGTCTATCCGGAGGGCCTCGAGAATCTTCGGATGTGGCTCGAGTCCCCAGGCGTCCAGCGATTCGTCAGTGAAGGACGCGCCGTCGCCACCACGCAAATCGAAGCCAATCCCACGATCGTGGAGCACCCCCGGATTCCCTTCATCAGCTATCCATGGGAATGGCCAGCCGCCATGCTGCACGCCGCGGGGATGCTCACTCTGGATCTGGCCGAGGCCGTGATCGAAGAAGGGCTGCGGCTCAAGGATGCGACGCCGCTGAATGTTCTGTTTCGCGGAGCAGCGCCCGTTTTTGTCGACGTCCTCTCGCTGCAGGAGCGTGCTCCGCGCCATCCGATCTGGTGGGCGGCCGCTCAATTTACGCGCACGTTTCTCATCCCGCTGCTGCTCCTGAGGCGAACGGGCGCTCCGGTTCACGAAATTTTCCTCTTTCATCGGGACGGGCTGGAACCGTCGGAAGCCGTCAAGCGTTTGCCCACCCTGCGGCGATGGCTGCCGCCGGATCTGATGCTCGCGACGCTGCCCTCACGCGCCGCAAAGCTTGAAAGCGCCGAGTTATATCAGCAGCGGGAGGCGCGCGACGCCGGCGAGGCTCAGTTTATTTTCAGCCGCCGAATCCGCGCGTTCCGGCGGCAAATGGAGACGTTGGCGCCGCAACCGCAGGCCTCGGTTTGGTCGGAATACGAAAAGGAGTGCCCTTCCTACACCCCCGCTCAGCGAGAAGCGCGGCGGGCATTCGTCCGGAAAAAGCTGGAGGAGATTCGGCCGGAGAATGTGCTCGATATCGGCGCAAACGCGGGCGAGTTCAGCCTGCTGGCCGCGGCGTCCGGCGCGCGCGTGGTGGCGATCGATAGCGATCCGGAAGTGGTGTCAGCCATTTGGCGCTCGGCGTCCGCTGCCGGCGCCGATGTACTGCCCCTCGTCGTCGATTTCGCCCGTCCCACTCCGCCCGCGGGATGGATGGGCCGCGAACACGCCGGCTTTCTCGACCGCGCCGCCGGTCGATTCGATTGCGTCCTGATGCTGGCGCTGGTTCACCACCTGCTGGTGAGCGAGCGCATTCCCCTCGATCAGATTCTCGAAGCCGCGGCGTCGCTGACGACGCGTTGGCTGGCGCTTGAATACGTAGGACCGCTGGATCCGATGTTCCGCCGGCTGGCGCGAGGGCGCGAAGAACTTCACGAATGGCAAACGTCTGCGGTGTTTGAGGAATGCGCGCGGGCGCACTTCGAGATCGCCGATCGCTTCGAAACGGCGGAATTCCGCACCCTGTATTTTCTGCGGCGGCTAGCCTGACATGCGGGATTACGCCCTCGCTCTTTCGCTCGCGAATCTGGTTTATCTGCGCGC
>DASYCD010000253.1:0-6027 GCA_036500405.1 Bryobacteraceae bacterium | reverse complement strand
GAGCGCGACCCTTCCCAGGGAAACGCGGTAGCCATCGAGCATTATCAGGCCGCGCTGGCAATCAACCCCGATGAGGCGCAGGTGCACTCCAACCTTGGCACAATCTGGATGGAGATGGGCCGCTACGACGATGCTCTGAAGGAACACCAGACCGCTGTGCGCCTCGCGCCCGGATACAGCGAGGCGTACCTGAATATGGGTGTCGATCTTCAACACCTCGGTCGATACCCGGACGCGGAAGCGGCGTTGCGAAACGCTTTGGCCATCAAACCCGGACTTGCCGCAGCCCACTACGATCTGGGTGTGGTGCTCACCTACACCGGCCGTCGCGAGGAAGCTCTCTCTCAGGTGAACGAGGCGCTGGCCATCCAGTCTGACTACCCTGACGCGAGTCGCCTGAAGCAGGACCTCGTGAATGGGAACGGCGCCGGCACAGGGCATGCCCCGCTCTCGGCGGAAGCAAAAACTCACGCAGACCTGGGAGAGAAACTGGCTCAATCCGGTCAGCTCGAAAAGTCTGTCGCTGAACTCAGGGAAGCGCTGCGGATTGACCCAGATGCCGCCGCCGTGCGGGGCTTGCTCGGCTACGTGCTTTGGCAAATGGGCCGGGCGCTGGAAGCCGAACGCGAACTCCGCCAGTCCTCGCACGCGCTGCCAAACGACGCGGGAATTCACGTGAATCTCGGAAACGCGCTCCAGTCGCTCGGCCGTCTGGACGAAGCTGTTGCGGAATACACGGCCGCCCTCCAACTCGAGAACGGCCCCATCCGCGCGGAATTACTGAACGACCTGGGCATCGCCCTTGCCAAACTCGGCCGAATGGACGAAGCCGTATCCAGATTCCGTGAAGCCGTTCGGATCAATCCTTCTCTCAGCTCGGCGCAAGCCAATCTGGCGAAAGCTCTGCAAAGCGCACACTGAGAATCCATCAATCAATTTGCTTTTCTCCGGGCAGGACATCGGATACACATCGGCTTCCTGAGAAACCGATCGCGGCTGCCGCCCGGATGACGTGTTCCAGATCCTCGCGGCTCATGTCGTTTCGGGCTTGCGTTCGAAGCGCTCGTAAATCGCCCAGGGCTCGACCGTCCGGCAGTGCTGCGCCAGCGAGCCATAATATATCGACCATATACGCTCAGAGGCGAGGGCGATTCGTTGCCAAAGGGACGCCGACCTTATAGTATTGATACGATCTGCTGGAGGTTTTCGAATGATTCGTGTTCTTTCTGTTTCCATCGCGTTGATCGCACTGAGTGGGCTTGGCTACGCACAGGCTCCGGCCCAACCGGCGGCGCGGCCGGCGCCACCGCGCGTCGTGATTGGTCCACCTGCTCCGGTTCCACCAGAGGTGGCAATGCTGCACCCCTCCACCGATGAACTGACGAGAATCAATGATGCGCTGACGAAGTGGATCGCGTCGGATCAATCACCCACCCGGCCGTTGCTGGAGAAGTATCAATCACTGCTGATGCTGGAGCCGCCGCGTTTCAATACCGCGGCGACATATACGCAGACCGTCCAGCGCATGGGTCCGCGTCATATCGGGTTCGTCGAGACCGCCGGCAAAGGCAACATCGATCTGCTGCTCGAAGGCGATTCGATCACGGACTGGTGGGTGCAGGGCGACGCCAACAAGGCGATGTTCGAGAAATATTTCGGGAATATGCGGACGGCGAATTTTGCCATCGCGGGCGATACGACGCAGGGGAACCTGTGGGGCCTGAAGAATGGCGAGGGTCAAGGCTTCCAGCCGAAGGCCGTGATGCTGATGATCGGGACCAACAATACGGGGGCGAATACCGCGCCGGAGATTGCGGAGGGCGTTGGCGCCGTCGTGCTGGAATTGCGGAAGGACTTCCCCAACGCGAAGATTCTGCTGCTGGCGATTTTCCCGCGCGGACTGCCGGGCGATCCGGTGCGCGAGAAGATCGCGCAGGTAAACCAGATCGTTTCGCGGCTGGACGATCAGCGGCATGTCTTTTATATGGATATCGGGCAGAAGTTTCTGGATGAGAAGGGCGCGTTTCTGCCGGATTCGTTTCGGCCTGATAACCTGCATCCGCTGGCGAAGGGTTATGACATCTGGGGCGCGGCGGTGCAGGATAAGCTGGCGGAGTTGATGAAGTAGTTAACTTTTCGGGCCGAGGACGTCGCGCATCACTCCGGCGAGGTCGCGAAGAGCGCGGGCTCCGTCGCCGTGATAGCTCGAGCCGTGCATGATCGCCAGCGTTTTCGGATCGTAGCTGGCGAGCGTTTCGAGCACGCGACCGGTGTTGTGCGTATAGGGGACGTAGTTGGCGAAGGGACCGGCTTCGGTCTGGATCAGCGTTTCCCTGCAGCGGTCCATGATGTCCTGATCGGTTTCGGGATCGTGCAGGCCCCACTGATGGAAGAGATCTGAGCAGAAAAGCGTCCGGTTTGTTTCTTCGAAGAGAACGCCCGCGTCCCAACCGTGCGGCACATGCGGCGTGGGGATGAAGCGAAAACGGTGACGTCCGGTTTCGAGAGGCTCCTCGCTCGTGAGAGCGCGGGCCGGGCGATTGGAAAAATCGTTCACGCTCACGAGCGCTCCCACCATGCCGCAAACGGGCTGGGCCTTGGGGGCGACTTCGAGCCACTGGTTGAGCGCTCCACATTCGTCGGATTCGAAATGGCTGAAGCCGATGTGGCGGATTTTCGCGGGATCAATCACGCGCGCCACCTGCTCCCGCACGATGGGAAACATACCTCGCAGGCCCGTGTGGAAGAGAAGTGGTTCGTCGTCCTTCACGAGGAAGTGGCTGAATTCCAGATTGATCTCCTGAACGAAGACAGAGACGCGATAGACGTCAGGCGCGATTTCGGTTGTGCTGATCACACCTCATCATACGCAATCCTTCGCACTAAGATGTGTTATGGATCCGGCGCTTCGGCACGCGTGGACAGAGGTCATTTCCACGGACGATTACGAGACGCACATGGCCGCCATCGGGCAGGCCCAGGCGGCAGCGGCGCTGACGGAATGGCTGCTCACGGAAGCGCAACCGGCGTCCGGTTCGCGGATCACGATTGCGGGCGCGGGTACCGGGCAGATGTTTGATTTCCTGAATGCTGCGCTGTTTCGTCCTCACCAGCTGACGTGTGCAGATTTAAATCCTGCTTTCCTTGCAAGGCTCGAAATGCGTTTGAGGAAGCATGGGGTGAGTGCGACGATCGCGCAGGATGACCTGGAGAATACGGATCTTGCGCCGGGCGCGGATTTGCTGCTCGCCACGCTCGTTCTGGAACATATCGACTGGCGCGCGGGCGCCCGATCGATTTGTCAGCTGAGCCCCCAAATGTGCGGCATCATTATGCAGGTGAATCCTCCGGACGTGCGATCCGCGATCACGCCGGGACGTGTGCTGCCGCCTTCGATGCAGGCCGCCGCTGAAACATGCCATCCGGTGCTATTGACGGCCGGGGAGTTGATCTCTACGTTCGAAATGTACGGCTTTGCCTGCCGGGCGCGGAATTCCATCGAGGTCGCCGACCGAAAGGAACTTCAGGCGCTGCTGTTTGCTAAGACTATAGTCACCGATGTCCGATCACCCCATGTCTGATCACCAAATGTCTGATCACCAAATGTTCGAATGGCGCGAACGTCCTCATGCGAGATTCAATCCGTTGACGGGAAGCTGGGTGCTGGTCTCACCGCAGCGCACGCGGCGGCCCTGGCAAGGCCAGACCGAACGTATACAGGAACCTGCGCAACTTACGTACGACCCCGCGTGTTACTTATGTCCGGGCAATTCACGGGCTGAGGGACAGCGCAATCCGGAATACACGGGCACGTATGTTTTTGAAAACGACTTCCCTGCTCTCGTTCCGAACACGCCGCTCGAAAATTTCAATTCCGGGGGGCTGCTGATAGCGGAGGCCGAGCCAGGTTTCGCCCGCGTGTTGTGCTTTTCGCCGATTCACGATCTGACGCTCTCTCGGATGAGCACATCGCAGATCGAACCAGTGATTGAAGCGTGGATGAAGCAAAACGCGGAACTCAGCGCTGAGCCGGTCGTCAATTATGTGCAGATCTTCGAAAATCGCGGGGCTATGATGGGGGCGAGCAATCCGCATCCACACGGTCAGATCTGGGCTAATCACCGGATTCCGAATGAGATCGCCGTTGAGTCGCAGTCACAGGAAAAATGGCAGGCGGAACGCGGAAGTTGCCTTTTGTGCGATTATCTGGCGCTTGAATCGAACGGCGAGCGAATTGTGGCGCAGAATGAGAGTTTCGTCGCCTTGGTTCCGTTCTGGGCAGTATGGCCTTTCGAAACGATGATTCTTCCGCGGCGCCACTTTTCGAATTTCAGCGAGCTGAACGCCGAAGAGCGCAGCGCGTTCGCGGCAATTCTACGGGAGATGACGATCCGGTTCGACAATCTTTTCGAATCGTCGTGTCCCTATTCGATGGGATTTCACCAGTCTCCATGCGACGGCGATCCGCACTCCTCGTGGCATTTCCATGCGCACTTTCTGCCGCCGCTGTTAAGGTCAGCAACCATCCGTAAATTCCTGGTGGGCTACGAACTGCTGGCCATGCCACAGCGCGATATCACGGCAGAGTCCGCGGCCGAGCGGTTGCGGTCGCTGTCGCCGGTGCACTATCGCGATCGGCGGGTGTGAGCGAGAGCCACGCGTTCACCCGCTTCGCTGCTGAGCGAGTCGAGGAACTGGACAATCGAGGAATCACTCTCGCTGGCCGGCTGACGCCCATGCTGGTATTTAGCTATCAAACGAACGGTTTCCGGGAACGTGGCGGCAGTGCCGTCCTGGAGATACGGCGGAAAACCGGATGTGGGCGTTTTTGACATGTTGAAATCCTCCTATTGAATTCGTGCGCTGCCGAGACTAAAAGTCGCGGGCATCTGAATCGGGGCCATCGCTTCGTGCGAGGCGGTGAGTTTGGCGGACGCGGCGGTCTGTGACGGTCCGAGATTTTTCAGGGCGAAAAGCGCGAGGTCAAAACGGTCGTTTACGCCGAGCTTTCCATAAAGACGGGAGAGATATACCTTGACGGTACCTTCGGTAATTCCGAGGCGGTAAGCAATTTCCTTGTTTTTCAGACCCTGCGCCAGCAGCGAGGCCAACTGGCGTTCGCGCTTCGTGAGCTTCACATTGCGGGTGGTGAGCAGTTGCCGGCTGAGATCATTTTCAACCCAGAGGCGGCGCTGCGAGACTTCACGCAGGCACTCCACGAGGCTGTTCTGGCTGGCGCGCTTGCGCAACAAGCCCAGCACGCCAGAGGAGAGAGCCTGGGATATAAATTCGGTTGCGGCATCGTCGATCCAGAGCACGACAGGAATCGATTTTGCCGCCTGGCACAGGCTGGTGACCGCCTGAAGCGAGATCGCGCCGGTCACATCGAGCAGGATGATGCCGGCTTCCTCCGCCAGCGCCTCCGCCGCAAGATTCTCGACGCCGTGGCTGGCCGAAAATGAAAATTCGCCTTCCGAAGCTTCCAGTATCGTGCGCAATCCAACAGTCAGAATCGAATGGTCCGAGCTTAAATGAATTCGTGTCACTGCTTGTTCCTCTTTTTTCTCTTGTGCTGCTTTAATGTTTCCGACCAACACTGCAATTGGCTAATATGTAGGTAATGTGACATGGATGAGCGGAAAACAATATCCGCGATATGCTCCATTCCGCGTAGGAATGGCGTTTCGGCAAACGTAGGAAGGGTCCTTACGACTTTAGTAGACAAAAGACCCTTAACGGAGGAGATATATTGGCTCACATTCTGCTGGTCGATGACCATCCGCTGATTCGGCGTGGCATCGCGCAGTCTTTGCGTGACGAATTCCCGGACGCGGTTCTGCTGGAAGCCGAGGACGGCGTGGAAGGAATGAAAGCTGTCTGGGATCAGCCACTTAGCCTTGTGGTGCTGGATCTATCGCTACGCGGGCGGAGCGGATTGGAGCTATTGAAGGAAATCAAAACGGTCAAACCGCATCTGCCAGTACTGATTCTCAGCATGCACGCGGAAGAGCAGTTCGCCACCAGAGC
>DASYCD010000252.1:0-17527 GCA_036500405.1 Bryobacteraceae bacterium | reverse complement strand
GCGGGGGAGTCGCTTTGGCGCTCACCGGCACGGCTTTGTGGCATGCCGCCGAAAAAAGGATCGCAAACCCGCAAAGGGACAGAACTTTAATGGACAAGGGTGGAAGACCTCCATATCAATCAGACTCCATCCAAACGTAAGAAACCATCCCGTGAATACACCAATTTTGGCTGATTTCTACCGGTTTGTCAGAAACCGCCCCTTGTGCCGGTCCCGAATCCCGCCGTACTGATTGAGGCAAAGAGCCGGGTGCCCACTGGGGGTCGCCCGGCTCTTTCGACTTACGGCAACTCAATTCCCGACCGTCAGAATTGCAGCCTGGCGGAGAACGCCATGATACGGTTGGAGCCCCCGACGGTGTTCGTATGGAGACCCACGGCGTTCAGGTTCGTGACCAGATTGGTGGTCGGTCCGAACTGGATGCCGGTGTTTTCGGAGTTAAATTCCGGGTGGTTGAAGGCGTTATACGCCTGCGCCTGGAGTTTCAGAACCCGTTTCTCACTGCCGAGCGGGATGACCTTCGTCAACGTCATATCGAAGTTGGTCACTGTCGGATGACGCAGAACACCGGCTCCGCCTCCAAGATTCCCGAGCGCGGGCGGTCCAACAATCGAGTTGTTGGGGCCTGTGGCCAGGGCGGGCATCGCGAAAGCCGAGCCATTGAAGGTCCTGCCTGTTGTCAGGTTTGCCAGTGGATCGCCGAGCACGAGGCAGCGCTGGCTCACGTCCGGGGTGCCGGTGTAGCCACCGGTCACGCCGACCGATCCCGACGTCAGTCCGCAACTCGGATTGAAGGGCGCGCCGCTCTGCACGGAAGTGATGCCGGAGAACTGCCAGTCATCCGTGAACCAGCCGAGCGCGCGTACACCGAAGCGTTTGGCGATATCCGGCAGATCGTAGGAGTAGCTGATCTGGATGTTGTGCGTCCGGTCGTTGCCCGAATAGCCGTAGTTCCATTCATCCTGATCGGCGATGCCGGGGGTGTAAGTGGACCGGGACATGGCCTTCGACCAGGTGTAGGAAATCCCGTAGGCGAGGCCGTGAGAGTAACGCTCGGTGAGCGTTGCCGTCAGCGCGTTGTAGTTGGAGTGCGCCGAGAAATTGGCTTCCTGAATTGCGCCATAGCCTGGGAAGATGGTTCGTTCCAGGTTCGAACTCAGGTTATTGCTGGTTTTGCCGCCGGTGGTCGGATCGAGAGCCGCCTGATTGAAGGGCCAGCCCGCTCCGATGGGGACGTAGTTGATATCGCAGCAACCGGAGTTGACGTGCTGGTGGTAGACCCAGTTGAACGTATAACCCAGATCGAGCGCGAGGTTCGAACCGAACGTATGCTGGATGTCCGCGCTCGCATTCTGTGCGGTGTCCCAGGGCACGACGTTGGGATAGGATTGCGGCGAGATCGGCGATACGCCCTGGAGCGATCCGATGGATGGCGGCTCATCCGTATGTTGTGTCGCGATATCCGCCAGCGTCAGATTGCTGACGCTGACGCTGTAAGCGAGAGGCGCCTGCCCGGAAAGTCCGTAATACTGGTTGCCGTCGAGGCGGTTGTAGAAAATGCCCCAGCCGCCGCGCAGGGCGGTCTTCCCGTCGCCAAACAGATCGTATGCGAAGCCGAGCCGCGGCGCCGCTACGAGTGCTTTCTGGTGATACGGCGCTTCATCCACGCCGTTGAGCCCGAGTACTGCCATGCCCGAAGCCGGATCGCCCGAGTTCGGAACCAGCCGGCCGATATAAGAGCTGCTGACGGTTTGCTTTGTGGCCAGATCGATCGCGGCCAGGCCGGTGCTTGCGGTGCAGGGAGACTGCTTCAGGCAGGTGGGATAGTAGAGCCGCGATTGCGCGGCCCGGTCATACTTCCCGGC
The DNA here is from genome assembly GCA_036500405.1 of Bryobacteraceae bacterium. Classification (GTDB taxonomy): domain Bacteria; phylum Acidobacteriota; class Terriglobia; order Bryobacterales; family Bryobacteraceae; genus BOG-234. Next base: position 15,662 of record DASYCD010000252.1, on the reverse strand, counting down.
GAAAAATTTCTCGAACGTGAAGTTGTTGTCTTCCTGCGGCGATTGGTGATAGAAGCGTATGCCGAGATCGAGCGTCAGCCGCCGGGTTGGCTTCCAGTTGTCCTGAATATATTCTTCGTAGTTCTGATAGACGTCATTGAACGTGGTGGTGCCGTTCCACTGGCTATACGAATTCACGCGGCCCAGCAGCGCGTTGGCGAAGCCGTTCTGCGTGTTGAGCGTAGGGTTCGATGTGGAGGAAGCGAAGTTGAAATTTCCCGCGTAATTGCGATCGGCGGGCTGGTATTTCGTGTTGAACTCGACGTAGATACCCGCTTTGAACGCGTGGTGGCCCCAGACCTTGCTGACGTTGTCGATGTAATACCAGGTCGGGTTGGTCGCGATTTCCTGGCCAGCCGAAGCGCCGTTGCGCGTGTAGCCAACCGAGTTGGAGGGCGCGCTGGTGCCGAAGGTGAACTGCGGGAGAATCGTCGGATTCGCATATCCATTGATCGGCCCCTGCTCGTCCGTCGCGGGCACCGGGAACAGCGTCGGCAGTCCGGGGATCAGCGATCGCGCTTCCGACGCATAGTTATCGGTTGTTGCGAACGTGTACTGGTCCCACGTATAACCAAGGGTTGTTTCATTGACCATGGTCGGCGTAACCGTGTAAGTCAGGGTGCCGGATTCGCTGTGGCCACCGTTCGGGTGAATGATGGGCGCGATGCCCTTTTCGCCGAGCAGACCCCCGATATCCTTGCTGAACGGCACGCCGTCGAACAGGGAATACATGTAATCGGCGTCATTGATAAAACGAACATAACCGCTCAGCTTGCTGCTGAAGTAGTAATCGCCGCGCAGCACGGTGTTGAGACGCGGGTGAATTGCGCTGCCCTGTTCGGTGTAGTTGATGACGTGGTTCTGCGCCGGGTTCGAACCGTCCGGCGTGAAATTCGGCAGCGGGAAGAAGTTGAGCACGGATTGTCCCAGCGGGCTGATACGATTCCCGGGAATTTGGTTGCCCGCGAATTGCTGATTGCCGTTTTCGGGATCGAGCACGCGTAACTGCGTTCCGTTGTTGTTGAAGCTCTGCGAGAAATCGCCGGCGCGCTCGAGCGCGGTCGGCGTGTATTTGAACTGCTGTGAACCGGCGACAAACTGGCCCGTGCGCTCCTGCGACCAGAAAAAGAAGGCCTTTTTGCGCTCACGATTCCAGTGCTTCGGAATGAAGATTGGTCCGCCGATGCTGTAGGTCTCGACGTTATACCGGTACGGGACGCGTGGCGTCGCGGCGCCGTTCGCAAGCGTGTGGTTGTTGATCCAGGTGTTCGAGTTGAACTGCTCATGGCGGTGATTCCACGAGGCGGTTCCGTGAAATTGCTGGGTTCCGCTCTTTGTCACCACCGTAATCGTTCCGCCGGACGTGTGACCAAATTCCGCCTGGTAGTTCGACGTCAGAACCTTCAGTTCCTGCACCGCGTCCAGATTGGGTTCGTACTGCACGGACGTGTTCGAGCCCGTATCCATATCGGTGATGCCGTCCACTGTGAAATTCAGTGCCGTGAATCCGCCATTGATGTGGAGGTTGTTCAGCGCGCTGTGGTTCGTAACGTCGCGGTTCGCAGTATCCACCACGCCCGGAATCAGGCGGATGTAGCCAAAGAGGTCGCGTCCTTTCAGGGTGAGACTTTCGAGATCGTCCGTGTCGACAGTGTTGGATTTTTCGGAGCTGTTCAGCTGGACCTGCGCGGCTTCTGCGGTAACGGAAACCGACTCCGACACCGCGCCGAGCTGGAGCGTGATCTTTCCCGCGTTGTGAGTTTCGTTCGCGGTCACCGCGATACCGGTCTTCGTGATCGCCTTGAAGCCGGCTGCTTTGACTGTCACGTTATAAGTTCCTGGGGTGACATTGGTGAAGCGGTACGTCCCCAGGCTGTCTGTTGTCGCGGCGTGTTCGGCGCCGGTGTCGACGCTGGTCAGAGTGACCGGAGCGCTGGCGACCACTGCGTCAGCGGGATCGACAACTGTGCCGACAACGGAGCTTGCCACCTGGGCAAGCAGTGCGCCGGCGCTCAGCAAAAGCGCGAGCGTCAAGCGCGTGTGAATGTGAGATTTCATCTTTATTGTTTTTTTCAAACTCCCTTACATTTGTCGAGACCGTACCCGTCAGCCGATCTCCCTGGAGGGGAAAATATCAAGAGTGTAAGGATGTGTCAATGAATTCTGGTGTGGTTTGTAACAACGTAAGTAATTGGAAAAACAGGTATTTAATTGTTTTGCCAGTGAACTAAAGACACGGCTGCGGGAGTCGAAGCAGGCCATAGGTGTGAATATCAGTACCTTATACGGAAAGCCGGATCTAGTAGTTTTCTGGGAGAAAACGGTGCGCAGTAAAGGGATAACTTAAGGTCAAATTAAGTGCTAGTAAACACCAAACTATTAAATCATAGGTTTAAATAATACGTATCATTCGCGAGCAGATTGGCGAAGGGTTCAGTTCAGCCGAAAAACTCATCGCGCGTTTCGATGCATTGCTGCTTCTCCCCGGCGCTGAGTGTGGTGAGCCGGGCTCGCCCAGCATTGAAGACGGCCCTCGAAGAAAGTTTCAGCCGGACGAGGTTATCGCGGTCCTGCCGCGGCAGGATCAGATAGTGCTTTCTGCAATCGAAAGTGCGGCAAATCAGCGGCCGGCGTTCGTAAATCGTACAGCCGCGCTCGCCGAGATAAACGCAAGCTCCCTCGGCAGTCGTTTCGAGAACAGAGACGGTTTCTCCCGTGCTGCCGGTCGCGGTGCGCGTGCGGTAGGAGGCGGGATCATCACCCTGATCGGGATGCAGAAACAGTCCCTGGCCGGTCCGGCAGCATTCGACGCAGCCGTTACACGGTACCTCGGTTGTTTGTTCGGGAGCCAACTTTCATTGTTTCACTGCTAAAGTTTGGATACAAACGTATGCCGGACTGGCTCAGTATTCACGAACCTGTTCTCATCAACACCGTGGGACACGCGGCGGGCGTTGTGATCTTCGGCATCCTGCTTTCTTTCCTGATTGCCGGACGGCAGCGCGCGTGGCTTCCTTCCCTCGCGGCCGGGCTCGCGCTGCTCTGGAATGTCGGCTCTCTGGTTACGCTTGGCGCGGGTCCGAAAGAAGGACATCTCGCGGATATTGCCGCGGCGGCCAGCTTTTCGGTCCTGAGTCTTCTGCCGGCGGTCCTGCTCCACATCTCGATCGGACGCCGCGAGAAGACCATTTCGACGCTCGGCTACGCGGTGAGCGCGGCCGCGGTGGCGCTGCACGTCGCCGATGTCATTACCGGCGCGGTCCGTTTTCACCGGGACGCGTTGTTGCTGGTGACCTTCGGGTTTTCAGTCCTCACGCTGTTTTCCGTGGTCGTCGAATGGCGCCGCAAGGACGGCGCCGCCGGTTCGCGTCTGCTGGCGGCGATGGGGCTGTTTCTCTTTGCGATTTCCTTCGCCCATTTCGAGGAAGCGCACGCCGGTCACGCCTGGACTCGCGAACTGGCCTTCCATCACGCCGGGATTCCGCTCGCTCTCTTTATACTCCTGCAGGATTATCGTTTCCTGCTGCTCGACGCTTTTCTGCGCTTTATCGTCAACGGCATGCTGGCTGCCGCCGCTGTGCTGCTGACGATTCCAGTGCTCCGCTCGCCCCTGATCCGCGGGCACCTGAATGATCCGTTCCCCGCCGGTCTGCTGTTTGTCGCATGTGTCATTCTGCTGGCGGTATTCGTCTGGCTTCGCAATCGTCTGGATCAGTTCCTGACGCGCGTCGTCTTTCTGCGGGCCAACCCCGAGGCTGTACTTGCCCGTCTGCAGCGGGACGCGCATACCACCGAAGACAGCGAGAACTATCTCGAATCCGCGGCCCATACCATTGCGGAGTTCATGCGCGCCTCGCGCTTCGAATTGCTGCGCGTGGCGCCGGGCGCGCGAGAGACCGTTCCCGCGCCTGTTATCGAATCCGGCGAGTGGGCGCGCGCCTTACTGCCGCTCCATCTTTCCGCCGGCGAGGACTATCATCTTCTGCTCGGTTCGCGCGAAGGCGGGCGCCGCTATCTGAGCGAGGATCTTGCCGTGCTGGCGCGGCTTGGCGCGGCGGCGGTCGAAGAGACCGAACAGCTTCGCGCCCGTAAACTCCAGGATTTGGCTTCGCAGGCCGAACTTCGCGCCCTTCAGGCCCAGATCAATCCGCACTTCCTCTTTAATGCGCTCAACACGCTCTACGGAACCATCGATCGCTCCAACGCCGCCGCGCGCCAGCTCGTCCTCAATCTTTCCGATGTCTTTCGCTACCTGCTGCGCTCAGAGCGAACCATTGTGGAGGTTGAAGAGGAGCTTCGCATTGTGCGCGCCTATCTTGCGATCGAAGAACTGCGGCTCGGTTCCCGGCTGCGCTGCACGATCGACATCGATCCCGAAGCGTTGCACGCCTCGATTCCGCTTCTTTCCATCCAGCCGCTCGTCGAGAACGCGGTCCGACACGGTGTGGCGGCGCGGGGTGAGCCCGGCTTTGTGCGTCTCGAAATCCGGCGCGACGGTCAGGGCCTCGCAGTCCGGGTTAGCAATTCCGGGGAATGCGAGTTGGCCCGCCTCACCGATTCGTCCGGGATTGGACTTACCAACGTCCGCCGCCGTCTCGAACTCTGCTATGCCGCGGAATCGCTGTTTGAAGCTTCCGTGGAGGGTGGGGTGACGACAGTTGGGTTTATTCTGCCGGCGCGACGCCTGGCTATGGCGCTATGAATCTCCGCACTCTCATCGTTGACGACGAGCCGGTCGCGCGTCAGGTGTTACGCGAAGAATTGGCCGAGATCCCGGGCATTGATCTGCTTGGCGAAGCCGATGGCGGTCTTCGCGCACTCGCGATGATCGACGAACTTGAGCCAGACCTTGTGCTGCTCGATCTCCAGATGCCGGAAGTAGGCGGATTCGACGTCATCCGGCGCATCGGCACTGAACGTCGCGCGCCCCTGCTCATCATCGTCACCGCGTGGGACCAGCACGCTCTCCAGGCATTCGACGCAGGCGCGGTCGATTATCTGCTGAAACCCGTCGGACAAGCGCGTCTCACACAGGCGATTGAACGCGCTCGCCGCGCCTCAGGCAGGGAAGCGGCCGAGCAGCTTGCCCGCCTGCAGGAAATCGGCGATGGCGGCGGCCCGCCGAAACGAATTGTGGGCCGGTCCGGAGAAGAATACTTCCTCCTGCAGACAGCGGAGATCTTCGCGTTCGAAGCCGATGGCGATCTCGTCTGGATTCATACGGCCAAACAAAAATATCTTGCCACCCAGACGCTGCGTGTCCTCGAACAGCGGCTCGCCGGGGCAAACTTCCGCCGGATTCATCGCAATGCTCTGGTTAATGTGAATCACGTCCGCAAGATGAGTCCGCTCAGCAGCCAGCGCTGGCTCGTGACGCTGGGGAACAACCAGGAATTCATCGTCAGTAAACGCCAGGCTGGCGGCGTGCGCGAGCTTCTGAGCTGATTCCGTTCGTCCGTTCACCATTGAAATCAGTTCACTCACCGGCATTTTCGTCCGCCGATGGGAAATTGCGTGGCTTTGGCGGCAACCGCCTTCAAAATCACGAACATGAGGATCTTTCTGGCCCTGTTCACTCTTGCGGCCTCACTCTACGCACAATCGATCGGCAGCGGCACTGTGAGCGGCGCCATCACCGATCCTTCAAAGGCCGTGGTGAGCGGCGCAAAAGTGACGCTGGCGAACGCCATTAGCGGCTACAACCAAACGGTCATCAGCGATGATAGTGGGCAGTTCCGCTTCAGTAATGTCCCCGAAAATCACTACGAGCTCAACGTCTCGAGCTCCGGCTTCGCGCCTGCGACTCAGCATGTCGAAGTGCGCAGCTCCGTCCCGATGATCGTCAACCTGACTTTGAAGGTCGGCGCCGAGTCAACGTCAATCTCCGTGGAGGCGACGACTATCGAGCCTGAGGTCGACCCGTCCGCGCACGTGGATATCGATCGCAATCTGGTTCTCAAGCTTCCGGAAGCCAATCCGGGCGCGGGCCTGAGCGAAACGATCACACATATGACGGGCGGCGTGGCGGCTGATGCCAATGGCTTCTTCCACCCGCTCGGCGATCACGCCGAAGCCAGCTTCATCATCGACGGCCAGCCGATCAGCGATCAGCAGAGCAAAGTATTCTCGACGCAGCTCCCCGCGACGGCGGTGCAGAGCATGGAATTGACCACCGGGACGCCGGATGCGGAGTTTGGCGATAAGACCAGCCTGGTTGCGCAGGTCACGACGCGGTCCGGGCTCGGACAGAACGGTCTGCATGGGAGCGTGGATGCGAACTATGGTTCTTTCGGAGATGCGGGCGGCAGCATTGGGCTCTCAGCGGGCAGTGCGAAATTCGGCAATTACATTGCGCTCGATGGCGTGCGCAGCGGCCGCTTTCTCGATACCCCGGAGTTCCGCCCCTATCATGACGTTGGCAACAATCAGACTATCTTCGACCGCGCCGATTATCAGCCGGACGCGAATGACGTCTTTCACCTCAACCTCTTCGCGGCGCGCAATTGGATCCAGATTCCGAACTCGCTCGATCAGCTTGCGCAGGACCAGCGCCAGCGTGTTCTCACCTGGAGCATCGCACCCGGTTATCAGCACACCATCGGCGCCAAAGCTCTGTTGACCGTAAACCCGTATATCCGGAAAGATCAGTTCAACTACTACGGCAGCCGCGATCCGTTTGCCGACACGCCCGCGACGCAGACGCAGAATCGGCAACTGCTCAATTGGGGTCTGAAGTCGGATCTTTCCGTCACATCCGGCCGCCATAACATCAAAGTGGGAATCGATCTGAAGCAGACTCGCCTGCTCGAAAATTTCGGCTTCGGCCTGACGGATCCGACCTTCAATTCGCCGTGCATCGATAGCGACGGCATCGCATCCGGCGATACCTCTCTCACCTCGCTCTCACAATGCGCGGCTGCGGGATATCTGCCGAATACGGACGGCTTCTCCGCCGCGTTGCTGCCGTTCGATCTCAGCCGCGGTGGTACGCCATTTCAGTTTCATCAAGCCGCGAACATCGACCAGTACGCGTTCTACATACAGGACCGCATCACGCTTGGCAATCTGGTTGTCAACGGGGGGTTCCGCTTCGATCGGTATAACGGCCTGACTCACAACAGCGGCGCCGAACCGCGGCTCGGCCTTGCTTACAACGTGAAGCGCACGTCCACCGTTCTGCGCGCTTCCTATGCCCGCACCTTCGAAACGCCTTTCAACGAAAATTTGCTGCTTTCGAGCGCCACGGGCTCGGGCGGACTTGCGCAGAATATTTTCGGCTCAACCTCCGTCGCGATTCAGCCCGGATTTCGCAATCAGTTCAACACCGGGTTTCAGCAGGGAATCGGCAAATTCCTTCTGGTGGATGGCGATTATTTCTGGAAATTCACCCACAACGCGTACGACTTCAGCACGCTGCTGAACACCACCATCACGTTTCCCATTGCGTGGCATAATTCGAAGCTCGATGGCGTCACGGGCCGCGTGAGTACGACGTCGATCCACGGCTTTCAGGCGTCCTGGACCGCAGGCCACACCCGCGCGCGCTTTTTCTTCCCGGAAGAAGGAGGGCTCATTCCGCAAGGCACTCCGCTCAATGGCAGCGTCTTCCGTATCGACCATGATCAGGCGTTTCAGGCAACCTTCACCGCGCATTACCAGCGGCCGAAGAACGCCGAATGGATCGCGTTCACCCATCGTTATGACAGCGGGCTGGTGGTCAGCGGTGTGCCCGACGCGGGCGCAGCGCTGGCGCTCGACGGCAACCAGCAGGCGACCATTGGCCTGGCATGCAACGGCGTCTTCGCGACTGCCTCAAGCCCTCTGACGAACTGCGTCAATCTGGATGGCTCCATGGGGCGGGTGACCTCGAAGCTGGTCGTACTCCCACAGGGAGGGTACGCGGCATTTCCCAGCCAGGAAAACGACGACCATAACCCGGCGCGCGTGAAACCGCGCAATGTCTTCGATCTGGGTATCGGCACCGACAATCTGCTGCATCGCGAAGGGCCGCACCGTATTACGGCATCCGTCGACATCGTGAATATTACGGGCGTGACGGCGCTTTACAACTTCCTTTCTACATTCAGCGGCACCCACTTTCTTCAACCGAGAACCGTGGTTGCGAAAATCGGCTACACCTTTTGATTGACCGGAATCCAGTGCGAAACGTGGCTGTGCCGCGTTGCTGAGGGCGCGAGTGAAGAGATGTTTTGATCGTCAGGCGGCGGCGAAGCGCGCTTTCGGAAGGTTCTCGTCCGGCTTCTCTTCCCATTTTTGGTTGTTGCGGGGGCGAAGCGAGATCGGAAAAGCTGCTTTGGCGTCCCGTTTGGCGTCACAAACTATACAGATGGCGACGCCATTGACGAACAAAGATGTCTCCGCTCCGCAATCGCAGCATTTCCCTGTTTCCATAAGGTCAAGCTAACATTTACAGACGTAGTGCTTCCACTCGTTAAAACCCTGAAAGATCCAGGAGATTTACCCCATCCCGTCCATATGGGGCTTGTAAGATTAAGAAAATGAGCAACCTGACTGAAGCATGGATGCGTGGCGCGATCCCGGACGTTCATCCAGTCATCAGCCACCTTCTACGCGCGTCCGAGCAGATTCGTGAGGACGCCGACACTGCCCTCCGGGATTTGAGCGCGGCGGAAATCTGGTCCAGTCCGCCCGGCGCCACGTCTCCCGGGTTCCATTCGAAACACCTGGCAGGCAGCACTATGCGGTTGCTGACGTATCTTGCAGGCGGACAATTGAGTGACCAGCAGCTTGCCGAAATTCCGCTCGAAGGCCGAGGGCTGGAATCAGCCGCCGAACTCATGGTGATCCTGTCGTCGGCTCTGGATCGTTACGATGAAGCGGTTCGGAAGCTCTCGCCCGACGACTTTGGTGCATCGCGCGAGATTGGACGCAAACGGCATCCCGCGACAGCAATTTCCATTGCGATTCACATTGTGGAACACGCGCAGCGTCACGTCGGTGGACTCATCGCCGCCGCGAAGCTGGCGCGGGGCGCGAGAGGGGCTCTTTAGGTTTTCGGCGGCGGCCGCCGCGTTTTCTGCTCCTTTAGCGCCTCAGGCAGCACCGGCAAAACCGCGACATCCTTCGCCGCGCCCAGTTCCCCTTTGACGGCGATCAGCATCTCCAGATCGAGCACGCGCACAGCTGTCCCCGGATGAGTTCTTCGCATGCCGCGAGCAAACGCCCCATGTTCTCCGGATTTCGCGCGTGCAGTACATCCAGATCGAACGTGACCAGCGCGCCCTGCAAAACTGCGCTGATCCCGCCCACCACAATGAAGTTAACCTCGAATGAGCGTCAAATCGACGCCGTTCTCGCTGCACTCCGGCTGCACAGACTCCATGGTACTACCCGTTTACAGGATCCGTTGATACCTGCAATTCACTTGCAGAATGCCTTTCCATCTTTCCTTGAGACAGCGTAAAATCGCTCAAGTGGCCCTTTCATCAAGTTGCAACTCAATTGCAAATAGCTCTTGACGCGACGCGTGTTGATTTTTTACCATTGGACGAGTGAAAAGACGGACGATTGTTTTCGGAGGCGCTCTCGCGCTGACTCTGCCCCGGCCGGGCCGTTCCGCCATCAGCGCGCCGGATACCATCCACACGTTCCACTACGAAAACGTGCTCGGTACGTCACTCCAGCTCCGCGTGGCTGCAGTATCCAGAGACCAGGCCCGCGGTGCGTCGGATGCCGTGCTTGCCGAGATCGGGCGGCAGGCGAAGATTCTCAGCACATGGGATCCGCGGAGCGAGGTGAGCCGCTGGCAGCGTACCAATGGCCGGCCGGTTCGCGTATCGCCCGATCTGTTCCGCGTGCTCGCTCTTTACGATCAGTGGCGCGCGCGTACCAACGGGGCCATCGACCCCTCCGCGCAGGCCATCACCGAAGTGTGGCAGCAGGGGGCTCGTGAAAACCGGCTTCCCTCAGATGAAGAACTCGCGGCGGCTGTAGCGAAAACGCGCGTGTCTCAGTGGACGCTCAACCATATTAGTGGCTCGGCGACGCGCACCGGTGAAACGCCGCTTGTCTTCGCCGCGATGGCGAAGAGCTATATCATCGACCGCGCCGCAGACGCTGCCATGCATACGGGCGTCTCCGCCGCGGTTGTGAACATCGGCGGCGACATCGCGGTGCGTGGCGATCATGCTGAGGTGGTTGACATCGCCGATCCGCACTCGTCCGCGGAGAACGGCGAGCCGGTTGCGCGCGTGATGGTTCGCAACCAGGCCATCGCCACCAGCGGCGACTACCGGCGCGGGGTCACCATCAACGGCCGCCGCTATTCGCATATCGTCGATCCGCGTACTGGCGCACCCGCGCAGGATGTTGTCAGTTCCACCGTGATTGCTTCGAATCCCGCTGACGCCGGCGCGCTCGCCACTGCGTTCTCGGTCCTGAAGCCGTCGGAAAGCGCGCAGCTCGCGGCGTCGATGCCCGGAGTCGCTTATCTGCTGGTGAAGAAGAACGGCGAGCAGGTGAAGAATGACAACTGGCGAGCATACGAAGTTGCAGCAGTGACGAAGCCAGCTGTTTCACGCGCCGCATTTGCGCCAGCCGCGACCGGCGGTCTGTGGGATCCTTCGATGGGACTGACCATCGACTTCGAAATTGCCCATTTGCAGGGCATGGTGCGGCGTCCGTTCATCGCAGCCTGGATTGAAGACGCCGACCGCTTTCAGGTGAAGACCATCGCGCTCTGGTATCACGAAGACCGTTTTCTCACGGAGATGAAATCGTGGTACCGGTCCGATCGCATGCGCGCCATGGCGGAGGGCAAAGAGCTCTTTAAATCCATCGGCGCTGCTACTCGCGCTCCCGGCAAGTATTCGCTCCAATGGGATGGCAAGGACAACGCGGGCAACACCATCAAGGCCGGCAAATACACCGCCTATCTGGAAGTATGCCGCGAGCACGGCACGCACCAGATGGTGAAGAAGGAATTCGATTTCAACGGGAAGCCGGACAAGGTTTCATTCCCCGCCAATATTGAATTGACGAGCGCGTCATTTGACTACCACAAGCTTGCCGGAAAGTAAGTCCGCGCCCCGGCACGTACCGCTGTGGAAGCGAAAGACCGCCCACTGGTCGCGCTGGCTGCACACGTATCTTTCGATGGTGAGCTTTACCATCCTGCTGTTCTTCGCCGTAACCGGCATCACCCTGAATCACCAGACTGCGCTTACGGGGCAGGGAAAGACGCAGCGCTTCACCGGCTCATTCGACGCCGGGTGGATGCGCTCGCCCGGCGCCCATAAGGATGATCTGATCGCGGTAATCCGCTCGCGCCACCACATCCGCGCGGCGCTGAGCGATTTCCGCGTCGACGACGATCAGGTCCAGATTTCGTTTAAAGGCCCCGGGTACTCCGCCGACGGATTCGCGGACCGCGCCACCGGCAGGTACGAGTTGATGGAAAACCGGCTCGGCTTCGTGGCCGTCATCAATGACCTGCACAAAGGCCGCGATACCGGCAAGGCGTGGTCGGGCGTGATCGACGTCTCGGCGGGGGTGATGACGCTGGTTTCACTAACCGGGTTCACGCTGATTTTTTTCCTCCACAAGCGCCTCCGCACCGGCATGATCGCGCTCGCCATTGGAACCGCGCTGTGCTGGGTTGTCTATCAGATCTGGGTGCCGTAGAACGGCTCAAATCTTTCCCGGCCTCGGCTTCAGTCCGAATTCCGTATGAAGGCGCAGACTGTAAATCGTCACTGGACCGCGGTCGCGGTTATACGCCGGATTCGCGTCGCGCTGCACGTCAAATGTTACGAATAGCGCCGGAGCGACACGCGCGGAATAGTAGCTCTCGCACACGTACTCGGGACCATAGCGCAGCCTGCCGTCTCCTATCAGGAAATCCAGGCCGCCCGCGGCCAGATATTGCCGGTGAACTTCTGAAAGTCCGCCCGCGGTGAACGATGTGCCGGCTACATCGTCTTTGCGATGCCATCGCGCACCCTGCACGGAAACACCTCCGCTGGCCAGCCGGTCGATGGCGGTGAACGCGAAGCTTTGCGTCTGACCGTCGTTCCATCCCCAACGCCCGAAAATGCCGACTCCGCCACGAATTGCCTGATCGAAACTAATCCCGGCGCCGTATTTGAGTGTGCCGGGGCGGCTGGTTAGCGTGACATCGGGCGTTGTATGTGTCGCTGCTGCGAGGCGAAGCGCCTCTCTGTAATCTCCGCCCTGATTGCGATTGTCGTACCCGAGTACGCGAATCGTTCCATCGTGCCCGCGCAGAGAATACCGCCGCTCTGCTTCCCACACCTGCCCGTGGTCCCGAAACAACCTTCTGTCGAAATACGAACCGTTCGCCAGTGTGGGCTCCGCGACAATTCCATACCGGAATGCCCAATGCTTCGTGTGCAGCTCCTGCACGGCACCCCAGGTGTATCCGCGCGTATCCGCTGGATAGTCCCATGCGCCGCTGTACATAACGCCCCACGCCATGAACTGTGTGCGCGGATCGTGCGTATAGTTGTTGCCGTCGAAAAAATCGGTGATGGTAAATCGTCCCGCATAGACGGTGTACCGATTCACGGAGCGTTCACCTGAAAGCTGATTCTCGTCGCTCTCAGTGGGCTCCTTCTCCTGTCCAAATCCGAAATCGTGCTGGATATAGAGCCGAGCCAGATACGGTTTCGGCGTCGCGCTTGCCACACGTGGGATCTCGCCGTTCGGCGGATCTCCGAATCCAGTTACTCCACTGAAGCCTTTGCCGCCGGCGATTTCAGGATTGAAGACCAGAAACGTATCCCGCTCCAGGCGCGCCGTGAAGAACAGCGTTGTCGTGAGCGAGACGTCTCGCTCGGGATTATCCTGCAGGCTCAGCGGCCCACTGTAGGGAGCGGCGAAGGAGCCGTGATAATCGCCAATCGAAGTTGCCTGATAGTACAGATTCCAGTGCTCGGAATCCTGCGCATGGACTGTGGAGGACAACGCAACTAAAGTGCAAAGAGCTAAAGAAAGTCTATAGAACGTCATTCGGCAGGGAACACTCAGGTTCGCACAATGTTGGTTACAGACGAATTACATCGTCTGGGTCACTTTCGCATCACAAACGCGAACGCGCCGATCGCCGCCGCGCTCGCCAGCGCTGTAAGACCTTTATGATTGCCCAGCCAGGTAGTCGCCGCCTGGTCATGCGCCCGCTTGCTGAACATGCCGTGGGCGCCGAAATCGCCCGGCAGCGGTTCGAACAGATTGTCGGGCCGATTCGCGGGGATATTCTCCGGCGTCTGCTGCGAATCGAAGCCGGTGTGACCCAGATAATCGTCCGCCACGCCCGGGGCTATCTTGTTCGCCTCGATCGCCAGCACGGTCGGCGCCCCAACAAAAACTTCCCTGCGGTTATGATGCGACGCCCACACAATTCGTTCCGCCGCCACCTCCGGCTGGAAGATCGGCGGAACCGGCTGCGGCTGATGCGGCATCTTCGAGCGGCACCAGGTAAACTGTGGCGTATTCATCGCGGGCAGTTGCACCATCGTCAGATGGATATTCCGGTGATCGTGAATCAGTTCCGTACGAAGTGAATCGGTGAAGCCGGCGATTGCATGCTTCGCCCCGCAATATGCGGACTGCAGCGGAATCGAACGATAGGCGAGCGCGGATCCCACCTGGATGATTTTTCCGGAATTGCGCGCCAGCATGCGACGCAGCGCTGACATGGTGCCGTACACCGTCCCGAGGTATGTCACTTCCGTGGCGCGTTTGAACTCTTCGGGCGTGATATCGCTGAGCCTCGCGAAGATGGTGGTCATCGCGTTATTCACCCAGACGTCGATCGGCCCGAGTTCTTCTTCAATTCGTGCGGCGGCTGCTTCCACCTGATTCGGGTCAGACACATCTGCCGCCACGGCCAGGCCTTTCCCACCGAGTTTCTCGGCTTCGCGCGCCGCCGCGTGAAGTCCCTCGGTATCGCGCGCAACCACTGCCACATGCGCGCCCTCCATGGCGAATGCCCGAGCCGTGGCGCGGCCCACGCCTGCCGAACCGCCGGTTACGACTACCACTCTGCTGCTCTTCTTGTCGTGCATTCATCACCTCATTAGGCGTCGCCCTGTATACAGCGCTCCAAACCCGAGCGCCATGCCACCAGCGAGGAGCGCGCCGTTGCGCACCCACGTGGGTCGCTTCGGCATCAGGCCGTCAATGTCTGTTTTGTCGCCGCCCGCCGCCACTCGCAACAACTGCGCAAGGTGCAATGGCCGGCGTCCGCTCGCCTGCTCGATCTGCGTTCTGCAACTGAACCCATCGGCCAGTACGAGCCTTTCCGGAGGGAGGCTCCGCAGATGAGGCCCGAGTTGATGCTCGTAAATCTGCATCGAAACGTCGTATTTATGTTCCTCGAACCCGAAGCTGCCCGCCATCCCGCAGCAGCCGTCGTCTGCAATTTCCGCTTTCGCGCCCATCGCCTCGAATAACTTCTTCTCGGCATCAAGGCCGATAATCGCTTTTTGATGACAATGCCCGTGGACCACGAAATTCTGCTCCAGCCGTGGAGCTTTGTAATCGTGCTGCGTCAGGAACTCGGCCAGCGAGAATACCTGCCCGTGCAGCCGCTTCGCGTCTTCATCGTTCGGACGCAGGTCGAGCATCTCATCGCGAAAAACCGCGAGGCAGCTTGGCTCCAGGCCTACCACCGGCGTTCCTGCTTCGATCGAAGGCTTCAGATAGTGCAGCGTGTCCACCAGAAGGTCATTGGCCTGATCGAGGAAACCGTAGTCATAAAGCGGACGCCCGCAACACAGCGGCGCTCGCGGCACCACGACGCGGAACCCGGCATCCTCCAGGACCTCGGTTGCAGCCGCCGCCACTTCCGGATGGAAATAGTTATTGAATGTATCGGCCCAGAGGATCACTTCCGGTTTTCCCTGGTTGCGAACGCCACGCTTCCGGAACCAATCGCGGAACGTCACAGGGGCAAACCGAGGGATATCGCGCGAAGGCGCAATACCGCCGAGGATCTTTGCGCCAGGCACCTGCGCCAACGCGTTCGCTACCCGCGGCGCAATCGACGCCAACCGCGCCCAACGGTGTATCCATCCCATTGCGTAGGCGTAACGCGGCCGAAGTCTGCCTTCGTAGTAGTGCGAAAGAAACTCGGCCTTGTACGTCGCCATGTCCACATTGACGGGACAATCTCCCTTGCATCCCTTGCACGAGAGGCATAGGTCGAGCGCATCGAAGATTGCGTCGCTTTTCCAGCCATCCCGAATGACGCCGCCGTGCATCATCTCGAACAGGAGATGCGCGCGGCCACGCGTGGAGTGCTTCTCTTCCATGGTGGCGCGGTAGCTCGGACACATCGTGCCCTTTTCCTGCCGCCGGCACTCGCCAATCCCGACGCACCGCATCGCGGCGTGCGTGAAGCTGTTTTTGTCGTTGATGAAGTGGAAGTGCGTTGCAGGCTCGGCCGGTGCGAACGTCGTGCCCAGCCGAAGATTCGTGTTGACGGGCCAGGGATCGACGATCTTTCCCGGATTCATTTTGCCTTCCGGGTCCCAGACTGCCTTGAATTCCCGAAAGGCCTGGCAGATTTGCTCGCCGAACATCTTCGGCAGAAACTCCGCTTTCGATTGTCCGTCGCCGTG
>DASYCD010000251.1:0-7731 GCA_036500405.1 Bryobacteraceae bacterium | reverse complement strand
GTTGCTGCGATCTCTGCATGGATGTTGGGGCCCGATTGGAAGGCGCTTGCTGGCGGAATTATTCCTGAATTCTCAACTGGCGAGAGTCATGAAACTCTTCGGTACTGGTTTTACGCCGTCGGGATCTTTAGCGCCATGCTTATGGAATACGAAGTCCATTTTTATTCGTCCGGCGCATTGGAGGAGGACTGGAGCGAAAAAGATCTGCCCGAGAATTTCATGGTCGCAAGCTTCGGCTCGCTTCTTGGCGCATTGTTGACGGTGGCGCTCCTGGCAATCGGCGCCCTAGTGTTCTTCCCGCAGCATAGTTTCCCTCAGCACTTGAGCGCCGCCGTCAACGCTATTGCCGCGCCTCTCGGCCAGACTGGATATTTGTTTGTGCTCCTAGGAACGCTCGCCTGTTTAGCTGGGGCGAGCGTAGAGACGATGTTGTCGGGCGGCTACAATGTTTGCCAGTTTTACAGCCTGCCTTGGGGGAAGAATCGCAAGGCACGCGACGTTCCTGTTTTCACGCTCTCCTGGATGAGCATGTTAGTCGTCGCCGTTCTTCTCGCTTTGTCTGGATTCGACCCGCTGAAATTGGTGAATATCTCCGTTGTGTTTGGCATGGTTGTGATGCCGCTGACTTACTATCCGATCATGCGGGTTGCAATGGACAGGGGCATCATGAAACGCCACGTCAATTCGCGAATGGATACGGCGGTCGGAATATTGTTTCTCGTCTTGATCAGTCTTGCGGCGTTCGCG
Organism: Bryobacteraceae bacterium; assembly: GCA_036500405.1. Taxonomy (GTDB): domain Bacteria; phylum Acidobacteriota; class Terriglobia; order Bryobacterales; family Bryobacteraceae; genus BOG-234. Next base: position 6,984 of record DASYCD010000251.1, on the reverse strand, counting down.
GCGATCCCCCTCATGATTCTCACGGACTCAGGCCAGCCCTAAGCGAGGCGCCCGGTATCGCGTCTCTGGCGGGCATTGCTAAGCGGCAAACCGGCGTACACATGTGCAGACGTTGCAGCACGATGTCGGAGCCCATGAAATTGATTCTCTGAACGCCGGGTGAGCGAGTACTCAGTCCACTCATGCGACATTGGCCCCTCAATTGCAGCTATTTGGAAGCGTGCCCCTCTGGCGTGCTGTCAAGCCTCCCTAGCCCAACCTGCGAATTGGGCAGAACCCTTCTGAAGATGATTGGGTTTGAGTTCTCGAGGAGGAATGATGGCATCGAAGCATCCCGTGCGGCGGCAGCGTGCGATTCAGAAGCAGGTTGCCCGCGCTGACAAGATACACCCAAAAAAGGAAGTAAACCGGGCCATGCAAGCGGGCGCACGTCCATATCCGGCACCTCCCTTTCCCCGCCAACATCAGCCAAAGCCTGGTTCGGAAGCTACCCTCAACCCGCCGCCGCTTTACGATGCACCTTTTTACCTGGGTTCGAAAAAACTGGCGCAGAAAGTGGCGCTGATCACGGGCGGAGATTCGGGAATCGGCCGCGCTGTCGCGATATTGTTCGCGCGGGAAGGCGCCGACATTGCGCTCGCCTATCTGAATGAACATGAGGATGCCCGGCTCACAAAAGAAAAAGTAGAGTTCGAAGGCCGCAAATGTTTGCTGATCTCTGGCGACGTCAAGAACCAAAAGTTCTGTGAAAAGGCTGTTGCGAGGACGATCAAGGAATTCGGCCAGCTGGATGTGCTTGTGAATAACGCTGCATTCCAGGTCCACACTTCGAAGTTTGAAGATCTAACAGCGAAACACTTCGACGAGACGCTAAAAACCAACTTGTACGGATATTTCTATATGGCTCAGGCGGCCGTCAAGCAAATGAAACCGGGCTCTGCGATCGTCAACACGGGCTCAGTTACGGGTTTGCTCGGCAGTGAATCGCTCCTCGATTACTCCATGACCAAGGGCGGCATTCACGCGTTCACAAGATCGCTTGCCTCGCATCTCGTGCCGCGCGGGATCAGGGTCAACGCAGTCGCGCCCGGACCCGTCTGGACTCCACTCAATCCTTCCGACAAGCAGGCGAAGGACGTCAGCAAATTCGGCGCTGACACGCCGATGAAGCGCCCGGCACAGCCAGAGGAAATTGCGCCGGCGTACGTTTTCCTGGCGTCACCACACTGTTCCAGCTATATTACAGGCGAAATCTTGCCGATCATCGGCGGCTATAGCGGCGGCTGACATGGCTCTCGAAGAATACAAGCGCAAGCGCGATTTCGGAAAAACCAGCGAGCCGCCGCCAGGGAAGGTCACGTCGCAGGACAAAGAGCTCTCGTACCTAATCCAGAAGCACGATGCGACACGCCTGCATTACGATTTCCGGCTGGAGTTGGACGGAGTGCTGCTGAGTTGGGCGGTGACGAAAAGTCCCAGCGTCGATCCGGCCGACAAGCGACTGGCGGTGCGGACTGAGGACCATCCCCTAGCCTATGGCTCCTTCGAGGGGACAATTCCAAAAGGCGAATACGGCGGCGGCACGGTGATGCTTTGGGATCGAGGCTCCTGGACGCCCAAAGGCGATCCTCACGCCGGACTGAAAAAGGGCCATCTCGCGTTTGAGCTCCAAGGTGAGCGGCTCAAAGGCAGATGGAACCTCGTCCGCATGCGCGGCGACGAAAAGCGCGAAAATTGGCTCCTGATAAAGGAAGCGGATCGGGACGCCGCCCCTGGTGCGAACGGTGAGTTTCTGGAGGGGCTGGCGTCCAGTGTCACCACCGGCCGGTCGATGGAGGAGATCGCGCGCGCCGCGAGTCCCACAAAAGGGCGCAAAAGCGACCCGAAGGCAGCAGCGAGGCTGAAACGCCTGATGGACCGGTACACGGAAGTACAGCTTGCGACCCTGGTCGATAAAGCCCCGGAAGGCGAGGAATGGATTCATGAGATCAAGTTCGACGGCTACCGACTGCTCGGATTTGTTGCCGGCGGCAGTTCCCGCTTGCGGACGCGTAATGGAAATGACTGGACGGAACGTTTTCCGTCTCTCCTGTCCACGCTGCAGAATCTGAAAGTCGACAGCGCCGTGCTCGACATGGAAGCTGTTCTTCTCGATCCGGAAGGCAAGAGCAGTTTTCAGGCGCTTCAAGCGGCGCTTGGGGAGGGAGGCGATCCGGAACTGATTGTAGCCTACGGTTTCGACCTTTTGTATTTCGATGGAAACGACCTCACAAGGCTGCCCCTGACCGAACGCAAGGACAGGCTCAAGGCGCTGCTCGCGGAGTCACATCAATCGGTTCTCCGCTACAGCGAGCACTTTGCCGTTGACGGCGCGGAGATGTACAAGCAGGCGTGCAATAAAGGACTCGAAGGCATCATTTCTAAGCGGGCTGACGCTCTCTATGTCGGCGGCAGGCAAAAGACGTGGCTGAAGGTCAAATGCAGCCTGCGACAGGAATTCATCATCATCGGCTATAGCGGCGCGAAGAGCGGCGAGCGCGCGCTTGGAGCTTTATATCTCGGATATAAGAAGGATGGCGTCCTGAGCTATGCCGGAAAGGTCGGCACAGGCTTCACAATGAAGAGTGCGGGTGAACTGGCGGAGCGTCTGCGCAAACATAAATCCGCCGAGCCGGTTCTGACACGCGCCGCGACAAAAGTCATGGGCGCCGGAGAGTGGCGCGCCCTGCACTGGGTTAAGCCGGAACTCCTCTGCGAAGTGGCCTTCACCGAATGGACCGGCGACGGACGCATTCGGCATCCATCCTTCCAGGGACTTCGCGAAGACAAGGATGCTTCCGACGTGAAACAGGAGAAACCCATGCCCACCGCTGCTCCAAGCGCATCCAATCGTCCCAAAACCGATGTATTGATAGAGGCTGGCGTCACGATCAGTCACCCCGATCGGGTCATATCAGAGACAGGCCACATTACGAAGGGCGAACTCGCGGAATATCACGCCGCCATCGCGCCTTTCATGCTGGCTCACATCTCGCGCCACCCGCTAAGCCTGCTGCGCTGTCCGGGCGGCATCGACGGGAAGCAGTGCTTTTTTCAGCGCAGTCCGGGGAAGGGCCTCGGCAAGAACGTCCATACCTTCGACTTTCAGCACAAAGGCAAGCATTATGAATACCTCTATATCGAGGACGAAAAAGGCCTCCTGGAAATCATTCAGATGGGGGCCATCGAGCTCCATCCGTGGGGTGCTTCAATTGCCGCGATCGATTATCCCGACCGCCTAATCTTCGATCTCGATCCCGCTCCGGAAGTTCCATTCGAAGCCCTAAAGCTGGCGGCCACGGATCTACGACAGCGCCTCAAGAGGAAAGGCCTGGATGCCAGCCTGAAATGCACCGGCGGCAAAGGACTGCATGTTATCGTCGCGCTGGCTGGCAAGAACCGCTGGCCGGAGGTGAAGGCCTTCGGCGCTGCCGTCGCAGAGGAAATGGTGTCGGCAACTCCGGAGGCTTACATTGCCACGATGAGCAAGGCGAAGCGTGCGGGGAAAATCTTCATCGACTACTTCCGCAACGACTACACGGCGACGGCGGTGGCGGATTACGGTGTGCGCGCCCGGCCGGGCGCTCCGGTGGCGGTCCCTCTAGAGTGGACGGAACTGAAAGGATTGAAGTCCGCCAGCGCATTCACGATGAACGATGTGCTGAAACGGCTGAAAAACCGGAAGCCCCCGACCCAGACCAAAGGCCAAGTGCTCTCTTCATGACAACCGCGTCCTGCCCGATTCTTGAGAATCCGAAGGAGCTGTTGGAAGGATGCGGAGATGCCCGATAACAACAACACCCGTCACAAGTCATCCGTCGCGCTCATTCTCATCGACGTCATTAACCATTTCGAATTCCCGGACGGCGACAAGATCCTGAAGAATGCCTTGCCCATGGCTGATCGTTTGGCCAAACTCAAGCAGCGGTGCCGGCGTGCGGGCATACCCGCCATCTATGTCAACGATAATTTCGGCCAGTGGCGTTCCGATGCCAAGAGTCTAGTGAGAAGCTGCCTTGAATCGCGTTGCGCCGGCAGGTCCTTCGTCGAATCCCTTCGGCCGCACGACGAGGATTACTTCGTACTCAAGCCTATGCATTCGGCCTTTTTTCAGACGCCGCTGGAAATCCTGCTGCATCACTTAGGCGCCAGATCCGTGATCCTGACGGGGCTCGCGACGAACAGCTGTATTGTCTGCACAGCGCACGACGCAAAGATGCGAAATTTCGGTCTATATGTTCCTTCCGACTGTTCAGCGGCCCGGACGCGCCGGGAGCATGCGCAGGCTATTGAACATATCAAAGAGATGACAGGCGCGTCCGTTGTCGCGTCCTCTCCGCTTCGCGTGAGCGAGCTCCGTGGCGAAAACCGGAGCAAGCAGTCGAAGGCATAGCGACGATGGCTACTCACGAAGAAACACAGTCCGTCACGCAGGCGCCATCTCTCAGCAATGCGGAGATCGCAGACCGCCTGGCGGGGCTTGCCCAACTTCTCTCGACACAGAAAGAGAATCCCTATAAGGTCAAGGCCTATCACCGGGCTGCGGCAAGAATCCGTTCGCTTTCCGAGAGTCTCGACGAACTGGTCAGGGAGGATGCAGACCTGACGCAGTTCCCGGGGATCGGCGAAGCGATTGCGAGCGCGATCCAGGAAATTGTGCTGACCGGAAAGCTGAGGAAACTGGACACGCTGCGCGGGCAGGCGACGCCTGAAGTCGCGACCCTGGCCGATTATCCCCGCCTTGATCCCAAACGCATCCTGCGCATTTACAAGAAGCTGAACATTTCTTCCATAGAGGCGCTACGCGAAAGATTGGAAAGCGGCGAAATTGAATCCGCGCTCGGGCTTCGTATGGTGCAGCACGTCCGCCAGGGACTATCGGAAGCGCACGCGATGCTGCTATACCGGGCCGACGACTTGCGGGATGCGATCGAGGAGTTTCTTCTCGCGAAGTGCGGCGCAAAGGCGGTCCAGCTTGTGGGCGCGTGCCGCCGGCGTGCCGAGGTCATTGAGGAGATTGCTTTCGTGATTGTGACGGATGATTTTCCGGCCGTAGACAGAAGACTGCAGCGTTATGGCGGCCGGACGGAGCTGCTCGGAGCATCCGCCGATGGAGCGGTGTACACCCTTGCTGCCGGTATCACATTGAAGTTACGTCTCAGTTCGTCACGTGACTGGGGTCTTTCTCTTATTGCGGAGACAGGTTCCGAAACCCATCGGAAAAAACTGGAAGCCGTTACCGGAAGATTAACCTCGCTTGAGGGAGGCACCCCCTTCCCGACTGAAAGCGCCTTCTATCAAAACTTCGGCTTGGCATATATCGAACCTGAACTGCGGGAAGGCCGCGACGAAATAGATCGCGCTCAACGTGGAACACTGCCCTTGCTGGTAACGGTGGATGACATTCGCGGCGAGCTTCACGCCCACTCCACCTCCAGTGACGGATCACACTCCATTGAAGAGATGGCGATCGCGGCGCGCGATTTCGGATACGAGTTCATTGGCATCACGGATCATTCCCAGAGCCTGAAGATCGCTCGAGGCGTTCCGGTGGAAGACCTGTGGAAGCAAATTCGCTTCATCGACAAGGTGAACTCCCGGTTGGCGGGTATCCGTGTCTTGAAGTCGGCCGAGGTCGATATCCTGGCGGACGGGACACTCGATTATCCGGATGAAGTTCTCAAAGAACTCGATTACACAGTCTGTTCTGTACATTCACGTTTCGGGTTCGGAAAGCAGGAACAGACGGAGCGTATTCTCCGCGCCATGGATAATCGGTATTTCAACATTCTCGGACACGCGACCGGCAGATTGCTTCTCAAGCGTCCCGGTTACGAACTGGACATGGATCGAATCATTCATCATGCGAGACAGAACGGATGTTTCTTTGAGATCAATTCGAGTCCGGACCGGCTGGACCTGTCGGCTGAGAATGCTCGTCTGGCCAATGAAGCCGGTGTGAAGATAGCCATTTCCACCGATGCGCATAGCACACGTGATTTTGGGACGGTGCGATACGGCGTCGGCCAAGCGCGGCGCGCCGGCCTCGAAATGGCTTCCGTTTTGAATTGCTTGCCGTGGCCCTCTCTTGAGCCGCTGTTCCGGCGCTGATGGAAAAATGACGACTACCCACGGAAAGGTCACTGGCTTCGTTTCTGTGAAAGGGGCGCGGCAGCACAATCTCAAGAACATCGATGTGGAGATACCGCGAGACGCGCTCGTCGTTTTCACCGGCGTGTCCGGGTCGGGCAAGTCCTCACTCGCTTTCGGGACGCTTTATGCCGAAGCTCAACGTCGCTATCTGGAATCCGTGGCACCATACGCCAGGCGCCTCTTCGACCAGATGGGCATTCCGGAAGTGGACAGTATCGACGGTCTCCCACCAGCGGTTGCTCTTCAGCAGCAGCGTGGATCGCCAACCACCCGCTCGTCTGTCGGAAGCGTGACGACGTTGTCCAATCTCCTTCGCATGTTGTATTCGCGCGCAGGTTCCTATCCTCCAGGCCAGGCGGAGCTCCACGGCGAGGCATTCTCAACCAACAGCCCGGAAGGCGCTTGTCCGCACTGTCACGGGATTGGGCGTATTTATGATGCGACCGAGCAGACGATGGTTCCCGACGATTCTTTGACGATTCGGGAACGCGCGATAGCGGCTTGGCCGCCCGCTTGGGGTGGCCAAAACCAACGCGATATTTTGGTGACGCTCGGTTATGACATCGATCGTCCTTGGCGTGAACTTCCCAGGAAGAACCGGGACTGGATTCTATTCACTGAAGAACAGCCCACCCTCCCGGTTTATGCCGGTTTCACGCCTGAAGAAACACGCCGAGCCCTCAAGCGAAAAGAGGAGCCAAGCTATCAGGGGACCTTTACTGGAGTTCGCCGTTATCTGCTCCATACGCTTGCGCATACGGAGAGCGCATTGACTCGCAAGCGGGTTCTACA
>DASYCD010000250.1:0-4656 GCA_036500405.1 Bryobacteraceae bacterium | reverse complement strand
CACGATCACATCTCGAAGACTTACCCGGCCGAGTTGCCGCCTTCGACTGTGATGGTTCGGCAGCAGCGGTAACATCCGCTTATGCGCGTTTTTTTCCGGGTCCTTCTCTTCGCCACCCTGCTGATTCTGGTTCTGGCGCGTTTTTCGGGCGGAAGGCTGTTGCCGGCGCTCATCCTCGGACCCTTCGTCCAGTGGTTCTACGTTTCCGTGTTTGTATTCGGATTGTTCGGCATGCGCGCCGCGTGGCTCGCGTGGCGCGATCCGGTGAACCGCAAGGCTTACATGCTGGATGTGATCCTCGCGTTGGCGTGGATTCCTTACTGGTTTATCAACCTCAACCACAAATAGCGTTTAGTTCTCCGAAGGCCGTTCCACACTGTCCACGACGACAAAATTCACGGGAGCTCTGGTGGCCTCGATCCTGAGTCCGATTTGCTCCTGGATGGCGGAAAAGATGGACTCCGCCGCCGAATCGGGGTTTTGGTCGGGTGACCATTCCAGTTTCACGTCGTAGACCCCTGTAAGGCCGGTCTTATCGACAACCGGGCGGCCTGCCTGGCGGGAAAGAAAGCGGGTGAAACTTCCCATGGAAAGGGCGTCTGCTTTCAGGACCATTTTCCCGTCCTGAAGAGAATTGCCCATGGATGGATTCGGGGTGTCGCTCGGTTTCAGCTTCGGGCCGTTTTTTGCGACGACCAGGGAGTAGATAGTGGACGGGCGGTCTTCGCGATGTACTTTCAATCGAAAGCGGTCTTCAAGGAGGGTCTGCAGAAGCGGCCCCAGGTGGCCTTCCATCTCCGCCGCGGCGTCAGTCCTGGTTTTGGCGTCGATATCGAAGCCAGCGGAGCGCACCCAGTCCGGCGCGCCCGATATCTGATTGTCCGGGATGCCGTAGGCAATCGACATCAGCCAGGCGACGCTCTTGTTCGTGCAGTGAAACCTTCCGGGCTGTATATCGGAAGTGGAAGGAGCGCCGGGCGAAGAGGGTTTAACGGACGCGACGTCGAAAGCCACGTTGGGCGGTGTCTGCGCAATGAGCGCGGTCGCAAGACTGGCGGCGATAAGAAGCTTCACGATTTGCCTCTGGTTCCTCATACTGAGGAAAGCGGCATTGGTTACAAAGTTACGGTTTCAGCGACGCTGAATCTTTGGCGTGTCCATCCGCCAGATCGCGCAGACAGCGCGCCGCAAGCGCGGTCCATCCGGTCTGATGGGAAGCGCCGCAGCCTCGGCCGGTATCGGCGTGGAAGTATTCGTTGAACCAGGTGAGCCCGCGCCAGTGCGGGTCTTCGGAAAAGATTTTGTCGTCGCCCTGCCAGGCGCTCTTGCCATTAGCGTCCGGCAGAAAAATGGCGCACAGCCGGCGGTTGATCTCGCGCGAAACCTCACGAAGTGTCATCAGGTTGCCGGAGCCGGTGGGGCATTCCACGCGGAAATCATCGCCGTAGAAATGGTGGTAGCGCTCGAGCGCTTCGATGAGCAGATAGTTCGTGGGAAACCAGATCGGCCCGCGCCAGTTGGAATTGCCGCCGAACAGAGGCGTCTGCGATTCGCCCGGCTCGTACTGGACACGCCATTCCTCACCATCCAGCCGCAGGCAATAAGGATTCGGCCCGTGCTCGGCGGAGAGCGATCGAATCCCGAAGGGCGAAAGAAATTCCTTCTCATCGAGCATGTGGGCGAGCACGCGCTTCAGTCGCGATTTGGTGGGGATACCGAGCAGGCGGTGCAGGTGTTTGCCATTCGGAGTTTCCAGCGTCGCGGATTCCATCATCGAAACCTGGTGATAGAGATCGCTGCGGTTGGCGAGGAACCATTCCATGCGCTTTTTGAATCCCGGCAGCCGGTCGATGGTTTGCTGTTCCAGGATCTCGACCGCCATGAGCGGAATCAGCCCTACCATCGAGCGCACTTTCATCGGCGTAGTCATTTTGCCCGCCCGAAGCTGATCGTAATAAAAGCCGTCGTCTTCGTTCCAGAGGCCAGTGCCGCCGAGTCGATTGATGGCGTCGGCGATCGCAATGAAGTGTTCGAAGAATTTCGATGCGATGTCTTCGTAAGCCGGATGCTCGACCGCCAGTTCGAGCGCAATGGCGAGCATGGTGAGGCAGTAGAACGCCATCCACGCCGAGCCATCCGCCTGCTCCAGCACCGCATCGCCGACAGGCTTTGAACGATCGAACACGCCGATGTTATCCAGTCCCAGAAAGCCGCCGGAGAAAATTTGTGAGCCCTCCACGTCCTTACGGTTCGCCCACCAGGTGAAGTTGATCAGCAGCTTTTCGAAAACGCGCCGCAGAAAATGACGATCGCGTTTGCCGGGCGGCGCGGAGATTTTGTAAACGCGCCACGCGGCCCAGGCGTGCACCGGCGGATTCACATCGCCAAACTCGAACTCATACGCCGGAATTTGCCCGCTCGGGTGCATGTACCACTCACGCAGGAAGAGCACGAGCTGATCTTTGGCGAAATCCGGATCCACCTCCGCGAACGCCACCGTATGGAATGCGAGATCCCAGGAAGCGTACCACGGGAATTCCCAGTTATCCGGCATCGAGATGATGTCGCGATTGTAGAGATGCCGCCAGCCGCAATTACGGCCGTTGCACCGGCTCTCCGGCGGCTTGGGATAAGCGGGGTCGCCTTCCAGCCATTCGAGCACGCCGTAGTTGTAGAACTGCTTCGACCAGAGCAGATTCGCTTCGGCCCCGCGCGCGATCCTCAGCTCTTCCGAGGGCGGGGCCTCAAAGGGAAAACCGTGAAACTGATCCGCTTCGGCGATGCGCTGCGCGAAGATGGCATTGAAATCGATGGCGCGGCTTTCGCCCGGTGGATGCAGCCGCATGCAGATTTCGATGGCCGCTCCCGGCGCGAGATTGGCTTTGTAGAGAGCCGCTGTCTTCGTGCCGGAATTCTTCCGGTTGACCGCGCCGCTCTCACCTTTGACGATGTAGCGGTGGAACGCGTCCTTCACCCAGGGACTGGCATTGATTGCGGTGTGGTCCTCGCCGAACAGGGCGGTGAAATCCGTTTCGTTTTCGGTGAAGAGCCATTCATCGGGGTGGGTCAGCGTCTGTAGCGCGAAGCCGCCGAGCGTTTCGTGGTGCGTGATCACTGTGTCGGCCCCGGTGGCGAGCGCGATGGAGGGCTTCCGGCTGTAGCCTTCGCCGGTACGTCCCCACGCCCACGTGTTGCGGAACCAGAGCGTGGGCAGGATGTGCAGCGGCGCGGCGTCGGGACCGCGATTCGTCGCGCGAATGCGGATCAGGATGTCATCCGGCGAATTCTTGGCGTACTCGACCTGAACGTCGAAGTAACGGCTTTCGTTGAAAATGCCGGTGTCGATCAGCTCATACTCGCGATCCGCGCGCGAACGCCGTTTGTTTTCGGCGACAAGTTCGTCATAAGGAAAGGCGCGCTGCGGATATTTGTAGAGCGCCTTCATGTAAGAATGCGTCGGCGTGGAATCGACGTAGAAATAGCATTCCTTCACGTCTTCGCCGTGGTTGCCTTCCTTGGTGCCGAGGCCGAAGAGACGCTCCTTCAGGATTGGGTCCTGTCCGTTCCACAACGCGAGCGCGAAGCAGAGGCGGCCCTGGCGGTCGCAGATACCGAGTAGCCCGTCTTCGCCCCAGCGATAGGCCCGGCTGCGCGCGTGATCGTGCGGGAAGTACGTCCAGACGTCCCCGTCATCGGAGTAATCCTCGCGAACAGTGCCCCACTGGCGCTCGGAGAGATACGGTCCCCATCGCTTCCAGTTTCTGTGGCGCGCCGCGTCTTCGCTGAGCCGGAGCCGTTCGGGATTCATGACGCCATCTGGACGACGCTCTTGATTCCGGAAGCATCCCGGAGCGGCGTCTCGAAGTCTTCGAGCGGGAAGCGGCGCGTGATCAGGCCGCGAATAGCATCGGGCCAGCGCGCGCAGATTTCGGAGAGGTCGGAAATGGCGCGGTCGAAAGCGTCATTGCCCGCGTTGACGGTGGCGAGCAGGCATTGATTGCGCAGCGTCATCTGCGTGATCATGGAGCCGAGGTCGAGCGGTTCCGGCGCATGCGCGCCCGGCACGCCGGTCAGAAGCAGCAGCCCGTTGCCGCCGAGCACTTCGAGACTCTGGAATGCAAGATGGCCGGAGCCGGTCGCTTCATAGATGAGATCGATATTGCCTGCGCCTTTCGCCATCTGGGCCAGTGTCTCATCTTTTGCGCTGACGTATTTCGCTCCGATGCCGCGCGCGATTCCGGCGCGAACGTCGGTTTCGGGTTCGCGTGAGTAGACGGTGACGGCGCAGCCGCGAAGCCGCAGCGCCATCGCGCCAAGCAGCCCGACCGGTCCCGCGCCCAGCACGAGCGCATTCGGCGCCGGCTTCTCCCAAGGCAGCCGCGTCTGGACGCGCTCGGCCTGGATAAATGCCTTCTCCGCGATCGTGAGCGGTTCCACCAATACGGCGACATCGCGAAGCGCCGGTGGCGCCTTGCGCATGTAACGCGCTTCATCGACCACCAGTTCCGTGAGGAAGCCGTGCATGCGCTGGATGCCGTGTTCGGTGTAGGCGCCGGTGGTGCAGAAATCCGCGCGATCGTTACGGCAGGCAATGCAATCGGGATTTTCGCAGGGGCGGCGAACGGTGGGGACTACCAGATCACCCGGCTGCACGCC
>DASYCD010000249.1:0-28594 GCA_036500405.1 Bryobacteraceae bacterium | reverse complement strand
GCGGCCCCGGATCAACAAGAGAAAGGGCCGCCTTTCAGTAGTAGTCTGAAAGTAGTGGACTTTCCTCCCGGCGACGGGCAATTCCCCAGCGAAATCCATTCTCCCGAAGCGCCTCCCGCGATGGACGCTGGGGCGGAACCGCGCGATCCCACGTCTTATGCCGTCCCGCCGCCTCCTCCGCCGCATCGGCCCGGCATCCGGGTATTTGCGTTCGCAGGGCTTCAGGCGGGCATCGTGGGTGTCCTGTGGATGTTCCTTTGCTTTTTTGCGGGCGCGATCCTGACAGGCAGCGGCATCTGGTCCGTCCCTAACCTCTTCGCCACGCTGTTCCACGGTGAATATGCGTATCAGAACGAATTCTTCAGGAGCACGTGGGCGGGGATCGCTCTGCTCGTCGTGATTTACGGGACGATTGGCGCTCTCTGGGGAGTGATCTGGCGAATGCGGCGGCCGCCGCTCTTCACTTTCGCCGGCGCCATCATGGGGATGCTGGTTTACTACCTGTTCTGGGGCTTCATCTGGCCGCACGCCAATCCGTTGATCGCGGATTATGCGCCGCTGCGTGAAGTCCAGCTTGGCCACATTCTTTGGGGCTTCGCGCTGGCGAAATCGCCGGCTTATGCGGCGCGGATCGCGTCGGCTCTCTCGCCCGCGCCTGCATATCAACCGCCGCCGGATTCGAGTGGACCCAGCACGGTGACAGGCGAAGTTATTCAGTAGGGGAAGAATCCGCGATGGCCCGCCGCATGGCCTTTGCGTATGCTTCAATTTGATCCAGACGCTGGCGGCAGGCTTCGCAGATCAGAAGATGTTCTTCGATGACGGCCTGTTCCGGTTCATTCAGGCGGCCGAGAGCGTAGAGTTCGAGTTGCTCGTCGTCCGGATGGGACGTTGCGGTCTGATGAGGAATCGCCTGCGCCCCCCTCGGCGCATCCTCACCGTTAGTGTCCGCCTCCCTGAACTTTCCCAGATTTTTTTCCTTTGGACTCCGCCACGCGCTGCCCAAGCTTGCCGAATCGCGCCTTCGCCCTGGATTTCAGCAGCCGAAACTGATTGTAACTGAGTTCCATTTCGGAACAAATCTGTTCCTGGGATTGTTCGAGGAGATAAAAGCGGCGGAGGATCTCGCGTTCGCGGATCGAGACGCCATGGAAGACGCGGCATGCAATCTCGGTGCGCTGCCGGGCGAGCAGTTCCTGCTCCGGGTTGTTTTTCCAGTCGGAAACGTCAAAGAGCGCGTCTTCGAATTCCACCACGTTACGGCGGCGCAGCACTGCATTTCCGATACTGGCGGCGATGTGGCGGCGTACCACGGTCCGGATATATCCCATCAGGCGGGCCGGCTCGCGCAGTTCCCCCGAACGAATCGCTTCCGTCACCACCAGGAAGCAATCGTGGACGCGATCGTCGATATCCTGCACGCCGAGCGAGCGAAGCAGCAGATAGCGGATGCCGCGGGTAAAAACGGAATAAAGTTCGGCCATGGCGGCGGGGTCGCCCGCCTGAATGCGCCTGACCGTCATTGTCCAATCGCGCAGGTCGAACAGGGCCGGTTGGTCCGCGAAGCCCTCCTGGCCGTTCCGTTCTGGAATGACCATCAGGTTCGCCTCCGAGCGGCGTTCCATGCCGTTGTGACTGACGCGGCCGGGGTTCGATTTGAACCACCCGGCTCGAACGCGATCAGAGTCGAACCAGTGATCGCATTCACCGTCCAGGATTTTGGCACCAGATAACTTCTGGTAACAACGGTGATAGTGCCTGAAGACAGGCAGACTACTACCGGAGTCTAGCAGATGTTCGCGCCATTCGTGTCACTGAGGAGGACTACGGTACCAAAGGTCCAGGAGTGCCATGCCAGGTGCCCGGAATGTGCCTGGTGCCGCGACGTTAACTATTTGAAAATACGTGGGTCATTGTGGCCGATCTCCCTTGTTTTCAATCTCCGCCTTTCGCGGGATAGTCGTTTTGTGTTAAGGTTTCAGTTCCACGCTGTTTCGCACAATGTCATCGGATACCGGCTCTAACGGAATGCTCGATCGGGACTACCCCTCAACGCTCGAAAGCGTGGATACGGTTGAGGCGGACGTCCTGAAGGCGGCGGTGGACGCGGGTTTCGGCGAGGACGAACAGCACGGGATTGGGATGGCGGTTCGGGAATGCATGGTGAATGCGGTCGTGCATGGGAACCGGTACAACAAAAACAAACACGTCCACGTAAACGTGAGAAAATCGGCGAGCGACTTCGAGGTCCGGATTCGGGACGAGGGCGAGGGTTTCGACCATAGCCAGGTGCCGGATCCGCTGGATGAGGCCAATGTCCTGCGGCATTCCGGGCGCGGGTTGTTTTTGATGGGCGCGTTTATGGACGAAGTGAAGGTGGAAAGCGCGTCGCCATGCGGTACCGAGGTGACGCTGAGCAAGAAACTGGGGTCGTAGGCAGCGCAGCGGATGGCCGGCGCTTCCGAGGGGATTTTGACCGTCCTGTGCGGTCGGCAAATTGAGTGAGGAGAGAAAGCAGTGAGCGCAAAACTGAATACCCGCGAGGTGGGTGACGTAACTGTAGTCGATGTTTCCGGCCGGATTACACTCGGCGAAGGGTCGAGCGCGATGCGCGATACCCTGCGCGAACTGGTCTCCGCCGGTAAGAGAAAAATTCTGCTGAACCTGAGCGAAGTCACCTATATTGACAGCTCGGGCATCGGCGAACTGGTCTCGGGGTTCACGACCGTGGCGAACGCCGGCGGCACCCTGAAATTGCAGGGGCTGACGAAGCGAGTCAAGGACCTGTTGCAGATCACCAAGCTCTATACCGTGTTCGACGTGCACGAAGACGAAGCCCACGCCGTTCGCAGTTTCGCGTAGAGCAGCCCTCCTTTTTTGAGCGCACGCCGGGTTCGCTGATGCGAGCCCGGCATTTTGCGTTTCTTTCCGTTACCATTCCAATAGATGAACCGATTTCTTTGGGTAGTTCAGATCGTGCTTGCGCTGCTTTTCCTGTTCACGGGCGTATCGAAGTTGATGATGTCCTTGTTGAAAACTGCCGTCTGGCTAACTCCGCTCGCGGCCGCGCTGCTCGTGATCATCATGAACGGCGCGACGGTGGATACGCTTCCGGCTGGCCCCCTGGGGGCTCTGCCTCTCGTGACCGGCGTGCTTTGCGTCGTGGTGCGTGGGGACGCTGGCGCGTCGCCCGGTGAGAAACTGAGTTCGTGGGCGTAGACAAACTGCTCGGCGGTATCTCTCGTTTTCAAAAAGACGTTTATCCCAGGCATCAGGCGTTGTTTGAAAAACTGGCGTATAGCCAGCGGCCGGATGCGCTTTTCATTACCTGCGCGGATTCCCGGATCGATCCCTGTCTGCTGACGCAGACGAAACCCGGCGAATTATTTATCTGCCGGGTGATCGGGAACGTGGTGCCACCCTATCCCGATGCGATTGGCGGCGTTTCCGCGACGATTGAATACGCGGTCGGCGTGCTCGACGTGCCGGCGGTTATCGTCTGCGGCCATACGGACTGCGGCGTGATGCGCGGTGCACTGAATCCGGAAGCGCTGGCGGAGCGGCCGAATGTGGTGAACTGGCTTCGCTACGTGGACGCGCCGCGCCGCGATCCCTCGCCGAGCCCGGAATTCCTGCTGGAACTGGCGGAACACAACGTGGTCGCGCAGTTGAAAAATCTGAAATCGCATCCGGCGGTTGCGGAGCGGCTGAAGGATGGCGATCTGGCGCTGCAGGGCTGGGTGTATCACATTGGGCCTGGTGTGGTGACGGTCTACGACGAAGAGATGAAGCGTTTTGCGGCCCCCGTGATGGCCTGATAATATGAGCGGCCATGAGCCGATTCACGGAAATTCCCCAGCCCGATGGTTCCCTGGAGGTGCGGCTCGGAGACTCGGCGCTCACTTGTCTTGTATGCCGGAATATGCGCTTTCGGGAGCGGACGTCGTTGCTGAACAGCCGTGGCGGAGAGTTGTTCGGGCTCGCCTGGGCTGACAAGCGCGCCACGAATTACATTTGCACCAACTGCGGGTACGTGTTCTGGTTCGCCGAATAGTAATGTAAGGCTATGGCGTGATTCACATCTCGGAAGAGGAGGCGACGCGGGATTTCGCCGGTGTGCTCGCGCGCGTCCGCGCCGGTGATGGACGCGGACTTTGCCGTGGATCTGGAAGAGATCATCCGCAATCGTAAACCGGCTGATCGATCGGCTTGGGATTGATCCTGCGGCTCTGAACTAGCCCCCGCCAACGAACATCACAATCTCAATTTCGGCTTCGCTCTCCACGGCCGTCGAACCCCACAAATCACGCTTCACGATCTCGCGATTCAGCTCAATTGCCACGCGTTCCGGTGCGAGATCCAACGCCTGTACTAAGCCATACAGCGTTGTGCCGGTGGGAAAGGAACGCGGTTCGCCGTTGAGGCGGATGTTCATGTTGCTCGCCATCTTCTCGTCAGAGGGACCCGTGCTCTATTATAGTTCCTTAGGGAAAAACTGCCTCCGTCTCCAGGGCCGCTTCCCGGAACCATAAATGCCAACTTCATTGCCAGAACAATGGCTGCCGGTCCTCATGCAGGCCGTGCTCGCGCTGGTGATTGCCTGTGCGCTGGTCGCGCTCTCCTACCTGATTGGCCGCAAGGTCAAGAATCGGGTGAAGGACATGCCGTACGAATGCGGTATCGCTCCCACCGGCGACGCGCGCGAACGGTTCAGCGTGAAGTTCTATCTGGTGGCGATGCTGTTCATTCTCTTCGATATCGAAGCGATTTTCCTGTATCCCTGGGCTGTTGTTTACAAGCAGCTCAAGATGTTCGCCTTCATTGAAATGCTGATGTTCGTCATCCTGATCATGTCCGGCTTCTTTTTCGTCTGGAAAAAGGGCGTGCTGGATTGGGCGAACACCGACCGCGATGCGCTTCCGCCAAATCTGGCCCGTAACCGCGGAGAAGGACGCTAACGCCTCGTAACATACGATGCTTCCTGATTCCCTACGCGAGAACACTACAGCAGCCGCGCTGGCCGACCTGGCGGCGGACGGCAATCTTGAATTTGGCGAGCTCACGATCGAAGTGGAGCCGGGAAACATTTCTGCAACGCTGGAACGCGTTCGGAATACCCTCGGGTTCAATCGCCTCAGTACGATCACGGGCGTTGACCTCTACCCCGCCGAGCCGCGTTTCGCGGTGATTTATCACGTGCAGTCCATCGCGACGCGCGAACGGCTTCGCATCAAAACCCGCGTTTCGGGCGACAACCCCGAAGTCGAATCGGCCTGTTCCGTTTATCCGGCCGCGAACTGGTACGAACGCGAGACTTTTGACTTTTTCGGGATCCGCTTCCTGAATCATCCCGATCTGAAGCGCATCATGCTGCCGGACGATTTCGAAGGCAATCCGCTTCGCAAAGACTTCCCGGTTACCGGGTTGAGGTATTAAAGACATGGCGATCGAAACCGGTCCAACCCGCGTGCTCGACGTCGAGCTGGACTACGAAAAACATATCAACGACCCCAAAGGCCATCGCACGATGGTGCTCAACATGGGTCCGCAGCATCCGTCGACGCACGGCGTGCTGCGTCTGCTGCTGGAACTGGACGGCGAAACCATTCTCAAGGCCGCTCCGGATATCGGTTATCTCCACACCGGCATTGAAAAGGAATTCGAGGCGAAGACCTACCAGCAGGGCGTAACCCTGACGGACCGCATCGATTACCTCGCGCCGCTCTCGAACAATCTGGTGTACTGCCTGGCGGCTGAAAAGCTGCTGGGTCTCGAAATTCCACCTCTCGCGCAGTGGACGCGCGTGATGCTGGCCGAACTGACCCGCCTCAACAGCCACTTGGTGTGGCTGGGAACACATGCGATCGACATCGGCGCGATGACGGTATTCCTCTACTGTTTCCGCGAACGCGAAGACATTCTCCGTATTTTCGAAATGTTCTCGGGGCAGCGCATGATGACCAGCTATTTCCGCATCGGTGGCCTCGCGCTGCCGCATCCGCGCGGCTGGCAGAAGCGGGTGAAGGATTTCATCGACGTATTCCCGTCGCGCGTCGACGAGTACGAGGAACTGCTCACCGGGAACGCAATCTGGACAGGCCGTACAAAAGGCGTCGGCTACATTTCGCTCGATGACATGATCGATCTCGGCGTGACCGGCCCCATGTTGCGCGCCGCCGGTCTGCCGCTCGATGTTCGCAAGGACGCCCCCTACTCGAGCTACGAAAAATTCGATTTCAAGGTCCCGACGAGCACCGGCAACGACGTGTTCTCGCGCTACCAGATGCGCCTTGCGGAAATGCGCGAATCGACGAAGATCATCCGCCAGGCGCTCGAAGGCATGCCGAGCGGTTCGCATCAGGCGGACGCGCCGGGCATCGTACTGCCGGACCGCGAAAAGATGAAGACCCAGATGGAGTCGCTCATCTATCACTTCAAGATTGTGACCGAAGGGTTCCGCGTGCCGGCTGGCGAGGTTTATCAGGCGATCGAATCGCCCCGCGGCGAAGTTGGCTGTTATATGGTGAGCGACGGTACCCAGAAGCCTTATCGCGTGCACTGGCGAGGGCCGAGTTTCGGCAATCTGCAGTCGATTCCGAAGCTGATTGAAGGAACGTTGATCGCGGACGTCATCGCGGCGCTCGGCAGTATGGACTTCGTGCTGGGAGACACGGACCGCTAACCATGACCTTTTCCCCCGAAACAGAAGCCCGCTTCGCGAAATTTCTCGCGAAGTATCCCGCGGACCGCAAGCGCTCGGCCGTCATCCCGATGCTCATTTACGGGCAGGATGAACTCGGCGCAGTGACCGATGAGCTCATCAACGAAATTGCAAAGCGCGTCGGTGTGACTCCGCTGCAGGTCACCGAAGTGGTGGGCTTCTATTCGATGCTCCACCGCAAGCCGCAGGGCAAGTATCACGTGCAGGTTTGTACGAACATCTCCTGTCTGCTGGTGGGCGGCGCGGAATTGTGGGAGCAGGCCTGCCACAAGCTCGGAATCGGACACAAGCAGGTAACCGCGGACGGCCAGATTTCGCTTGAAGAAGTAGAGTGCATGGGCGCCTGTTCCTGGGCCCCGGCTGTTCAGGTGAATTACGACTTCTATCACGATGTGACCCCGGCTCAGCTGGATAAGCTGATCGACGGTCTGGCTGCCGGCAAGAAGCCCGAACAAATTGCGGAAGTTTCGAAGGTGAATCCTTAATGCTGTACAACCAACCCAATCCGCTCGAAGTACGCGTGCTGACGCGGCGGTTTGGCCTGCCGAATTCGCAGTCGATCGAGACTTATCTCGCGAACGATGGCTACAAGGCGCTTGAAAAAGCGCTGGGCATGACGCAGGAGCAGATCATCGACGAGGTGAAAGCCTCCGGTCTGCGCGGCCGCGGCGGCGCTGGTTTCCCCACGGGTATGAAGTGGGGCTTCGTGCCGCGTCAATCGCCCAAGCCAAAGTACATCATGGTCAACGCGGATGAATCGGAGCCGGGCACCTGCAAAGACCGCCTGCTCATCGAATACGATCCGCACCAGTTGATCGAAGGCGTTCTGATCGCCGGTCTCGCGGTGGGCGCGCAGCAGGGCTACGTTTATATCCGCGGCGAATACCGGTATCTCATCGAAGTGATGGACCGGGCGATCGACGAGGCTTATGCCAAAGGCATACTCGGCGATAACGTGATGGGCCGCGGCGTGAAGTTCCATCTCGCGACGCATTCGGGCGCGGGCGCTTATGAGTGCGGCGAAGAATCGGCGCTGCTCGAATCGTTCGAAGGCAAGCGCGGCAATCCCAGAATTCGTCCTCCGTTTCCGGCTGTGGCGGGCGCCTATCAGTGCCCCACGGTGCTCAACAACGTCGAAACATATTGCGCTGTGCCGCCAATCCTTCTGCAGGGCGGCCCCTACTTCGCCGGTCTCGGTACGCCGAAAAACGGCGGCACTCGTCTGTTCTGCCTTTCCGGCCACGTCAACAAGCCTGGTGTTTACGAGCTGCCGATGGGCTTCAACCTCATGCGGATGATCAATGAGGTCGGCGGCGGGATGCGCGGCGGCAAAAAGCTCAAAGCGGTTATTCCTGGCGGATCTTCGTGCCCGGTCCTGAAGGCCGATGAGTGCGATATCGCGATGGATTTCGATTCGGTGGCGGCGGCGAAGTCGATGCTGGGTTCGGGCGGTGTGGTCGTCATGGACGAAGACACCTGCATGGTGAACGCGGCGCTTCGCATCATGCGCTTCTACGCGCACGAAAGCTGCGGCTGGTGCATCCCGTGCCGCGAAGGTACCACCTGGCTGCGGAAGCTGCTCACGCGCTTCCACGAAGGCATGGGCACCCGCAGCGACATCGTGTTGATTGGCGATCTTTCGAAGAACATGCTGGGCCGCACGTTCTGCCCGCTGGGTGACGCGGCTGCGATGCCGACCATCGCCTTCGTCGAGAAATTCCGGGATGAGTTCGAGGCGCACCTCGATGGGAAGCCTTGTCCGTATGAAAAGAAACTGGTGGCTGCATAATGGCTGATCTGGTTAAATTCACAATCGACGGCCGCGAGCTCGAAGCGCCTGCCGGCACGCTGGTGATCGAAGCGGCCAAGCGCAACGGCATCGAAATCCCTTCGTTCTGTTACTACGAAGGCTATTCGCTGCAGGCCGCCTGCCGCATGTGTCTGGTGGAAGTGGAAAAAATGCCCAAGATGCAGGTAGCGTGTACGCTGCCGGTGGGGCAGGGTATGGTCGTCAGGACCGACACCGAACAGGTTCGCAAGGCCCGCAAATCCACGCTGGAATTTCTGCTTGGGAATCACCCGCTCGATTGTCCTGTCTGCGATAAAGGCGGCGAGTGCGAACTCCAGGATATGGTGTTCCGCTACGGCGCGGGCGAAAGTCGCTTTACCGAAACCAAGCTGCACGTGGATGAGCAGCAGTGGTCCCCGGTGGTTTTCTACGATGGGCCGCGCTGCATCCTTTGCTTCCGCTGCGTTCGCGCCTGCGATGAAGGCATGGGCGTTGGGGCCCTCGGTGTGATCAATCGCGGTTCCTCTTCGCTGATTGCGCCGAACCACGGCGATCATCTCGAATGCGACGAATGCGGTCAGTGCATCGATATCTGCCCGGTTGGCGCGCTGACGAGCGGCGCTTATCGTTATCAGACGCGGCCGTGGGAGATGGAGCATGTCGGCACCATCTGCACGCACTGCGCGGATGGCTGCAAGACGACGCTGGGCGTCCGGCACGATGAAATCATGCGCGGCAACAACCGCGACCGTTCCGGCGTCAACGGCGAATTCCTTTGCGCCAAGGGCCGCTACGCGTACGATTTCTACAATCACGCGGACCGTATCCAGTCGCCGATGATTCGCGTGGGCGGCAAGCTGGAGCCCGTGTCCTGGTCGAAGGCGCTTGAGGTCGTCGCTAACAAATTCGGCGCGATCCGCTCGCATTCAGGCCAGTTTGGCGTGATCGGCTCGAACCACACGACCAACGAAGAAAATTTCTATCTCCAGAAGTTCGCGCGCGCCGGACTCAACACGAACAATATCGATCACCATCGCACGGGTGATGTGGTCACGCTGATCGACTCCCTGAGCGGGACATCTGGGCAACTTGCCACCACGCAGGATCTCGCCGAACGCAAGGCGTTTCTCGTCATTGGCTGCGATCTGTCGCTGGAGCATCCATTCCTTGCCTTCCAGATCCGCACCGGCCAGCGTCTGCACGGGTCGAAGATTTATACGATTACTCCGATGGACGTTCGCGAAGACAAGTACGCGACGCGTTCCATCCGCCGGCCGCATGGTCAGGAACTCGAAGCGCTTGAAGAACTTCGCGGCGCGCTCGCGGCAGAGCCGGAGCTCGTCATCGTGTTCAGCGATGCGGTCAAGGGCGATGGCGTGCGGCGGCTCGTCGAATTCGGCCAGTCGCTCGGGATTCCGGTCAAGTACTGCCCGCTGGTCGATTATTCGAACTCGCGCGGCGCGATCGACATGGGTCTCGCGCCCGAACTGCTGCCTGGATATCATCCGTCGAATACGCCCGGGCTTTCCGTCCAGGAGATGCTGGCGTCGGACAAGCTCGAAGCGCTCTGGGTCGTCGGCGCCAATCCGCTGAAAGACGCGCCCATGGCGTCGAAGAAAACTTTCGTCGTGGTGCAGGACATGTTCCTCACCGAGACAGCGCAGCGTGCGGACGTCATTCTGCCCTCCGCCAACGCCTACGAGAAGAGCGGTACCGTCACCAATGTCTGCGGCGAAGTACAGCGCCTCACGCGCGCGGTTGCCGCGGTGGGCGTGAAGACCGACCTCGAAATTATCGGCCTCATCGCCAAAGAAATGGGACTCGCGCCGGTAGTGGGCCCGTGGCATCCCGAGACGGTGTACAACGAGATTCGCAAGACTGTCAAGGGTTACAACATCCCGCTCGCCATGCTTTCCGTGCAGGCGCAGCAGTCGACGCCGGTCAACGGCCGAGTGCCGGTGGAAGCGCGTCCCGATCTGATTCGAAGCTCGCACAACGGTTTGTTCGAGTCAGGCACGTTGGGACGTTATTCTAAGGTACTGAATTCTGTGATGGAAGCCCGAATGAACCGGTACAAAGAGGAGGAGCTGACCCACCCGTGAGTCCCTTCCTCGAGTTTCTGATCGCGACTTCTATCAAGCTCGCCCTGATCGCTTTCGTGCTTCTGACGGGCGTGGCTTACATCGTCTGGGTAGAACGCAAGGTCATTGCGCACGTGCAGGTTCGCATGGGTCCTTCGCGCGTGGGTCCGCATGGCCTGCTGCAGCCGCTGGCCGATCTGGTCAAGCTGATTGCCAAAGAAGGCGTGATCCCCTCGGACGTGAATAAGCCTTTGTATCTGGCGGCGCCGCTTCTTGCCGTTTTCATGGCGCTGATTTCGATTTCGGTCATTCCGTTTGGCACGAGCATCACCATCATGGGCCACAAGACCATGATGGAACTGGCCGACGTGAACGTAGGCGTTCTGGTGATTCTCGCCGTCAGCTCGCTGGGTGTGTATGGCATTGCGCTGGGCGGCTGGGCATCGAACAGCAAGTACAGCCTTCTGGGCGGCCTGCGCAGTTCGGCGCAGATGATCAGTTACGAACTGCCGATGAGCCTCGCGATCGCCGCGCCACTGCTCAGCGATGGATCTCTCAGCCTGCGTAGCATCGTGAATGCACAGCATGGTTCCTGGCATCTGATTCCGCACTGGGCGATCTTCGCCTTCCCCGCGCCGCAGATTTTCAGTTTCATCATTTTCATGATCGCGGCGTTCGCCGAAACGAACCGCATCCCGTTCGATCTTCCGGAAGCGGAGAACGAACTCGTTGCGGGCTTCCACGTGGAATACAGCAGTCTGGGTTTCGCGGCGTTCTCCACCGCCGAATACGCCAACATGGTGACGGTCTGCTCCGTGGCGACGCTGCTGTTCCTCGGCGGATGGCATCCACTGTGGCCTGTGAAATGGGGTTCCAATTTCGCTGCTCCCGGAGTCTTTCTGCTTGCCGCGGCGCTCTGTATTTATCACGGCATCAACTATGTCCGGCCGTTCGATCGAATTACGCTCCCGGTGATTGGCGCTGTCTTCGCAGGTTGCGCCGCATTGTTCCTTATACCCTCCGGCATACCGATCCTCGGGCTCATCCCAGCTGTCCTGACGCCGATTTTCTGGTTCCTGTCGAAAGTCTGTTTTCTGCTGTTCGTTTTCATCTGGATCCGCGCGACTCTCCCGCGTTTCCGTTATGACCAGCTGATGAGCTTCGCGTGGAAGTTCCTTTTCCCTGTCGCGCTGGTAAATCTGCTGCTCACCGGCTTTCTGGTGGCTTTGTTCTCGTAAGATGGTAGACCTTCTCTTTTTTGGCATTTTCGCGCTCGTAGCGGTCCTTTGCGCCATCAACGTGGTGGTGCAGAAGCATCCCATCTCGAGCGCTATTTCCCTTGTCGGCGTGATGGCCTCGCTCGCGGTCCTGTATCTGCTGCTCGGCGGCGAATTCATCGCCATGGCCCAGATCATTGTCTACGCGGGCGCGGTGATGGTGCTGTTCGTCTTCGTCATCATGCTGCTGAATGCCGGAGTGGAAGTGCGTCGCGGCCGTTCGTGGACCGCAACTATATTAGGCGCGCCGGCTTTGTTAGGACTGCTCGGCGTTCTCGCCTGCCTGCTGGCCCGCTGGTTCCCGGATTCGCCGGTCATCAAGTTCGGTGATTTCACCGGCGGCGGCGCGCAGCAGATCGGCTATGCGCTGTTCACGTCTTACCTGCTGCCGTTCGAAGTGACTTCCGTTCTGATCCTGATCGCCATTTTGGGCGCCGTCGTCCTGGCCCGAAAGGAGTTGGATTAATCCTCATGCCCCCGATTCCTAACGGCGTGCCGGAATCTTTCTATCTCGCGCTGAGCGCCGTCCTGTTCGTGATCGGCGTCGCCGGATTCGTTTTCCGCCGCAATATTATTACGGTTTTCATGTGCATTGAGCTGATGCTCAACGCCGTCAACCTCAGCTTTGTCACCTTTGCGAACCAGCACAAGCAGGTGGAGGGGCACCTTTTCACGTTTTTCGTGATGGTGGTTGCCGCCGCTGAAGCCGCTGTCGGTCTCGCCATCATCCTGACGGTGTTCAAGAACCGCACCACTCTGAACATCGACGAAGTGGATTCCCTCAAGAACTGATGCAGAATCTCTGGATCATCCCCGTCCTGCCGTTCGTTGGCTTTCTGATCAACGGCATTTTTGGGCGCAAATTACCGCAGGCCGTGATCAAGCTGATCGCGATCCTGAGCGTCGTCCTGTCGTTTGGTTACGTCCTGAAAGTCTACGCGACCGCGGGCGATCTCGCGGTCACTCCAATCCGGGAGCACTACTTCACCTGGATGCAGAGCGGCGCGTTCCAGGTCGGCTGGGATTTCGCGGTCGACAAGCTGACCATGATCATGCTGATGGTCGTCACCGGCATCGGGTCGCTCATCCATATCTACGCCACCAGCTATATGGAACACGAGGAAGGCTACTACCGCTTCTTCGCTTACCTGAACCTGTTCATGTTCTTCATGCTGAACCTGGTGCTGGCGGCGAATTACCTGCTGCTCTTCGTCGGTTGGGAAGGCGTGGGTCTGTGCAGCTACCTGCTGGTCGGCTTCTACTTCGTGAAGAAGAGCGCCACCAACGCGGGCAACAAGGCCTTCATCGTCAACCGCGTCGGCGACTTCGGTTTCTCGCTGGCAATGTTCCTGATCGCGATCAACTTCGGATCGCTCGATTTCAGCACCGTGCTGCCGGCCGCGCCGGGCAAGCCGGAGGGCACTCTGACGGCGATTGCGCTGCTGCTGCTCGTTGGCGCCTGCGGTAAATCCGCGCAGTTCCCGCTTTACGTCTGGCTGCCGGATGCGATGGAAGGTCCGACGCCCGTTTCCGCTCTGATCCACGCCGCGACGATGGTCACCGCCGGCGTCTACATGTGCACGCGTTCGGCTGCGATCTTCCTGCACGCGCCCGCCGCCATGGAAACGGTCGCGATCATCGGCTTGTTCACGGCGGTTTTCGCCGCCACGATTGGCCTCGTCCAATACGACATCAAGAAGGTCTTCGCGTACTCCACGGTTTCGCAGCTTGGCTACATGTTCCTTGGCGTCGGCGTCGGAGCATTTTCCGCCGGTATCTGGCACCTGATGACGCACGCGTTCTTCAAAGCTCTGCTCTTCCTCGGCGCAGGCAGCGTGATCCACGCCTGCCACGGCGAGCAGGATATGCGGCAAATGGGTGGCCTTAAGAAATACACGCCCGTGACCTTCTGGGTACTTCTCGCCGCTTCGCTCGCGATTTCGGGTTTCCCGTTTACCTCCGGCTACTTCAGCAAAGACGCGATTCTGGGCGCCGCTTACGCGCACGCGCCCTGGATGTACTGGGTTGGCGTCATCACGGCCGGTATGACCGCATTCTACGTTTTCCGCGCCTTCTGGATGACGTTCTTCGGCGAATATCGCGGCCACGCCCATCCCCATGAATCCTCGTGGACGATGCTGGGCCCGCTCGTGGTTCTCGCAATTCTCTCGATTGTCGGCGGCTTCCTCTTCAATATTCCGCAGATCCTCAGCGGCATGTTCCCCATCCACGAAGTTGCCGCGGGCAGCGGGCCGGGCGAAGTCGTGCTGACCGCCATCTCCGTCGCCTTCGGACTCGGGGGCATCGCGCTCTCTTATCTGATGTACGTGGTGAACCCCGCCATTCCGGAAAGGATCTCTTCCGCGCTCGGCGGCGTTTACACACTGGTCTACAACAAATACTTTGTCGATGAAGCCTATGACGCGGCGATCGTGCAGCCTCTGGTGCACGGATCCGAAACCGTTCTCTGGAAGACCGCGGACGCCGGCATCATTGACGGCATCGTCAACGGTGTGGGGACGGAATCGAAGGGCGTCGGCAGTATTCTCCGGCTGCTGCAATCGGGCAATATTCGAAGTTACGCCACCTGGGTGGTGATCGGAGCCGTCGCCGTGATTGTGGCAATCGGCATCGGCGGAGGCGTGCGATGAACCTTCTTGAAATCGTTCTCGCGTTACCCGCTATCGGCTTCCTTTTGACGATGCTGATCCCGCGCTCGCAGGATTTCGCGGTGCGCGCGTTCGCACTCGCGGTTTCGGTGGTTGCGTTCCTCGCATCCATCGGCCTTGCGACGGGATTTCAGTTCGGCCAGCCGGGACAGCAGTTCGTTCACGACATCATCTGGATTTCCAGTCCCGAAATTCACTGGCATCTCGGCATCGATGGTCTGAGCCTCTGGCTGATCATCCTGTCTACGTTCCTGACGCCATTTGCCGTGCTGATTTCCTGGAAAGCGATCGAGCACCAGACGAAAGAATTCTTCGCGTTTATTCTGCTGCTGGAATTCGGCCTGATCGGCGTCTTCGCCGCCTGGGACCTGTTCCTCTTCTACACGTTCTGGGAAATCGTGCTGGTCCCGATGTACTTCCTCATCGGTATCTGGGGCCATGACCGGCGCATTTACGCCACGGTCAAGTTCTTCCTCTATACGATGGCCGGCTCGGTGCTGATGCTCGCCGCCATGATCTACATCTACAACCTGGCGGGCACGTTCGATTACGCGGCGATTCTGAGCCAGTTCCAGGGCGGAAAGATTTCGCTGACCCACACGGAAGGTACTCTGCTGTTCCTGGCGTTCTTCCTCGCTTTCGCGATCAAGGTTCCGCTGTTCCCGCTCCACACCTGGTTGCCGGATGCCCACGTGGAAGCGCCCACCGCCGGCTCGCTGATGCTGGCGTCCGTCATGCTCAAAATGGGGTGCTACGGGCTGATTCGCTTCTGCCTGCCGATGTTCCCCGCCATCGCGCGTGAAAACGCCTGGTGGATCAACATCCTCGCCATTATCGGCATCATCTACGGCGCGCTCGTGGCCATGGTGCAGCCGAATATGAAGAAGCTGGTCGCGTACTCTTCGGTCAGCCACCTCGGGTTTGTCGTACTCGGCATCTTCTCGTTCACCCAGATGGGCCTGGACGGCGCCGTTTACCAGATGCTGAATCATGGCATTTCGACCGGCGCGCTCTTCATCCTGGTCGGCATGATGTACGAGCGCCGCCACTCGCTCGCGATCAAGGATTTCGGCGGTGTTGCGACTGCCGCGCCATGGCTGGCGACAGTCTTCCTCATTACGACGCTCGCCAGCATCGGTCTGCCGATGCTGAACAACTTCGTGGGCGAATTCCTCGTCCTGCAGGGCGCCGCGCAGGCCAACTTCGCGTGGAGCGCATTCGCCGCCATCGGCGTCATCCTCTCCGCCTGCTACATGCTCTGGATGTATCAGCGGGTGTTCTTCGGCGAGGCGTCCGATGACCTCAAACACCATATGCCGGAGCTCAACATCCGCGAATGGGTCTGCATCGCTCCGCTCATCGCCATGATGTTGTGGATGGGCATTTACACCCAGTCCTTCCTGCCTGCCGTGTCCGAAACCAATTCACATATTCTCGATCGAACCAGCCGCACGGTGATCAGCGCGGTTGTCCCCGCGGGAGGCGCTCACCATGCCCGCTAGTTTCGCGCCCTCAGCCGACGACATCCTGCGCTTCGGACCGGAGATCATTCTCACGGTCGCGGGCACGCTGCTGATGGTTCTCGATCCGCTGTTCGCGCGCCGCCTGCCGCGCATGTTTGGACATATTTCGATTGCCGCCCTGATCGCCGCGATCTTCGCCGCTATCGCCGCCAACGGGCTGCCTGGTTTCGCGTACTCGAACCTGCTGGTGATCGATGGCTTTGGAAGTTACTTTCGCATTCTGGTGCTGGCCATCGGAATCCTGACGGTGCTTTCTTCTTACCACTACCTCGCCCGCGAACAGGCCGATACCGGGGAATACCACGCGCTGGTTCTTTTCTCCATCATGGGGCAGTGCCTGATGGTGACCGCGAATGATCTGATCATGATCTTCATCGGTCTCGAGATTTCGTCGATCGCCAGCTACGTGCTCGCCGGTTACCTTCGCAACGATAAGCGCAACAACGAAGCATCTCTCAAGTACTTCCTGCTGGGCTCGTTCGCTACAGGCTTCCTGCTTTACGGCGTCGCCATTATCTACGGCCTGACCGGTTCCACTCAGCTTCCGGCGATTCACAATTCGTTGAACGATCCCGCCACGTCACTGATGGTCGCGGGCGTCGCCGCCGCACTGATGTTTGTCGGACTGGCCTTCAAGGTTTCCGGCGCGCCGTTCCAGATCTGGGCCCCGGACGTTTATCAGGGCGCTCCCGCTCCCGTCAGCGCTTTCATGGCCACTGGTCCGAAGGCGGCTGCGTTCGCCATCTTCCTGCGGATTTTCCTCACGGCCTTCGATCGCATCTCGCCGACCTGGATGCCCATTGTCTGGATTGTCGCGCTGCTCTCGATGACCATCGGCAACTTCGCCGCGCTCACCCAGAACAACCTGAAGCGCATGCTGGCTTACAGCTCGATCGCGCATGCCGGCTACATTCTGGTGGCGCTGGCTTCGAATTCCGAAATTGGCACCGGCGCCGCGATGTTCTATCTGGCTGCTTACGCGCTGATGAACCTCGGCGCATTCGCGGTGATCATCTATATCTCGGGCAAGGGCGAAAAGCATCTCCGGATCGAAGATCTCGCAGGGCTTGGCCAGCGCCAACCGTTCACTGCGGCGATGATGACCATATTCCTGCTGTCGTTCATCGGCGTGCCGCTGACCGGCGGATTTTTCGGCAAATTCTACATTTTTCGCGCGGCGCTGCATTCTGGTCTCACCTGGCTCACCGTGCTCGGCCTTCTGAACAGCGCGGTAGCTGCTTATTACTACCTGCGGCTGATGGTCGTGATGTACATGCATGAGCCGGGCGAGGTCACGAAAGATCTGGAATCGCCCGGGCCGGCGCTGCGAGCCGCTTTGGTATTGCCCGCCATCGGCACGTTTTTCCTCGGTATCCTTCCCGGCGCTGTTCTCTCATTTACGCAGAGCGCCGCTTCACTCGTAAAGTAGCTGGACTGGGCATCGAATTGCTCCGTTCAGAGCGTACAATCAGCCAAGGAGGAGTTCCACAATGTTCCGGACCTGGATTACGGCTCTCGCCGTCTCTGCTTTAATCGCCCCTGCCGTCTTTGCGGCTACTGAAGCGGATAAGCGCCTCGACGCCGCCGCCGACCTAATGACCGACATGATGAACGCGTCCGACAAAGGCGTTCCGCAGGATCTGCTGAATCGCGCCGAATGCGTGGTGCTGGTTCCCGGCCTGAAGAAGGCTGGCTTCGTCATCGGCGCCAAGTACGGACGTGGCTTTGCCGTGTGCCGTCACACGAGCGGTACCGGCTGGACCGCTCCCGCCGCTATCCGAGTGGAAGGTGGCAGCGTCGGATTTCAGATTGGCGCCTCCGAGCAGGATGTGCTTCTCCTCGTCATGAACATGACCGGCATGAAACACCTTCTTTCCAATAAATTCACCGTGGGCGCGGAGGCGACCGCTGCCGCGGGGCCCGTAGGGCGCGATGCCAGCGCCCAGACCGACGCGGTGATGCGCGCCGAAATGCTCTCTTACTCTCGTTCGCGCGGCCTGTTCGCCGGTATCTCGCTCCAGGGCGCAACGCTGCGTCCCGACGACGACGCCAATGAAGAAATGTACGGCAAGGCGATGGAGAACCGTACAATTCTGACGACAGCCGTCCCGCCGCCACCCGCGGCCGCGAAGCTCGAAACACTGCTGAACAGGAACTCATCGCGCCGGGCAAAGTAAAATAACCGAATGATCCGCCGCCTGGCGTGGTTAGCCGGTTTTTTCATCCTGATTCAACTCGTTCCCTACGGTCACCAGCACACGAATCCGCCCGTGGCGAAGGAGCCGGCGTGGGATTCGCCGCAGACGCGCGCGCTCGCGAAACGCGCCTGCTTCGATTGCCACAGCAATGAGACCAAATGGCCGTGGTATTCGAATATCGCGCCCGTTTCCTGGCTCGTGCAGGACGATGTCGACGGCGGCCGCCACCATCTGAATTTCTCTGAGTTCAACAAGAAGCAGGACCACGCGCATCACGCCGCCGAAGAGCTCGAGAATGGCGATATGCCGATCTGGTTCTACGTGCCGATGCATGCGCAGGCGAAGCTCACACCGGATGAAAAATCCGCGCTGATCGCCGGCTTCAAAAAGATGCCGGAGTTTCAGGACAAAGACTAAGCCGCTTATTCCTGCCGACTATTCCTGCCTCAGTGCCTCAACCGGATTGACCCGCATCGCGCGGCGAGCCGGAATCATGCAGCCCAGAATTGCGGCGAATACCAGCGCAGCCAAGGCGGCGGCAAGTGAAATCGGGTCCATCGGCGACACCTGGACCAGAGCGGATTTCAAAACGTGATTGACCGGGACGGAACCAGCCAGCCCAATCACCAAACCAATTCCCAGCGGAAGCATTCCCTGTCGAAATATCAATTCGCGAATGTCGCCCGCAGTTGCGCCAATTGCCATCCTGACGCCGATCTCCTGGGTGCGGCGGCTCACCGAGTGCGCAATGACGGCATATAGCCCGATCGAAGCCAGCAGCAAAGCAATCACGGCGAAGACAAGAAAGAGCCCACCGCTCACGCCCTTGTATTGATAGCTGCGCGCCAGATTTTCCGCCAAACTGACCGGACCTACGGCAATCGTCAGATTCGGATCGATGCTCCGAACCGCGCGCCGAAAACCGGTGATGAGGCTATCCGGTGGAACGCGGCTATGCGCAACAACCCACATCCCGCCCCGAGGGTTCTGGCCATAGGGAACGTAGACCAGCGGATCGAACTGCGTCCGTCCATTCTGAACGATGTTCGTCGCCACCCCAACCACATTCAGCCACGGGCCGGCTACGCTGCCTTTGAAGACTCGAAGCCGTTTCCCGATGGCGCGGGCGCCTGGCCAGTGCGCGCTCGCAAATCGCTCATTGACGATGGCGGCGGGCGCCGCCCCGGAGGAATCTTCCTGACTGAAATCGCGGCCTGCGTTCATCCCCGCGCCCAGCGTTTGAAACCAACCCGGCCCGGCGGTCAGCACCGCAACGGCCGGGCGCGATCCTTCGATGCCAGACCCGCCGTCCAGTTCATACGGTAGGTTGGACGTGTTCGCCGTGGGTACCGAGTCGCAGATTGCTATCCCATCCACGCCTGGCAATGCTTTGAGTTGCGTGGTCAACCGATCGAAGAAGTCGGCCTGCGCTTCGGGACTGGCGTAGGTCCGCGCAGGCAGTGCAAGACGCGTCGCAAGAAGATTTTCAGTTTTGATTCCCAGGTTTGCGGTGTCGATCTTGAGAAAGCTGTGGATCATTACCCCCGCGCCCGCCAGCAGCACGAACGCAAGCGCCATCTCGCCGATCACGAGAAGGCCGGGCAAATACTTCGCGCGCCCCGCACCGTGTACCCCGCGTCCGCCGTCTTTCAATGTGGCGCTGACGTCGAGCCGCGACAATCTGTGCGCCGGCGCCAGGCCGAAGATAATACCGGTTCCGATCGAGATCACGGCAAGATAGGCGAACACCCGGTAGTCCATCGAATAATCGAGAACGTTGTCGAACCACGTGCCGCCGAAGATCTGATCGGATATCCCCGCGCCGTTGGCGATTACCGCATACGCGCGAATCGCCCACCTCGCTATCCACCAGCCGAGAACACCGCCCAGACTCGAAAGCATTGTGCTTTCGATTAAGAGCTGGCGGACGATTCGCCATCGTCCGGCGCCAAGTGCGATCCGAACCGAAATTTCGTGGGCTCTGCCCGTCGCGCGCGCCAGCAGAAGATTCGCCAGATTGGCGCACACGATCAGCAGCACAAAACCCACCGCGCCCAGCATCGCCCGGTAGACTGTGGCCGCGCTCGATCCAATAAAGAAATCCTGGAACGTCACGACATGAGGCAGCAGATTTCGCCCCTGATTGGTAAGCGGATATTCCTTGCCGAGTCTGCGTCCTATGGTCGTCATTTCAGAGCGCGCGCTGGCGATGGTGACGCCGTCAGCCAGCCGCGCGAAGACAAACCAGGTGTCACGGTTGCTTCGCTTTCGCACCTCCGGACCAGCCACCAGGGGCATCCATAAATCCTGATTCTGCGGAAACGTAAAGCCCCTCGGCATCACTCCGATGACAACCGTGGGAACGTCATTGACCCGCATCGTAGCTCCGACCACGTTGGGATCTTTCGCATACCGCCGCACCCAATACGCATAGCTCAGAATCGCGACCGGCGCCGCACCCGGCATCTCATCGGCCGGCGTGAAATCGCGCCCCAGAATCGGGCGTTGGCCGGCGAGACGGAATGTGTTTGAAGTGACCAGCGTCGCGTCGCGGCTCTCCCGGAAGCCATCCTGATCCCCCAGAACGACGGGAACGCCATGAACCAGCCCCATATCCTCAAACGACTTCGCCTGCGATTTCCAGTCCTGATAATCGGCCCAGGAGACGCAGCATCCCGTGCCGGACGTCATGTAGACAATGCGATCGTTCCGCGAAACCATCGGAAAGCCGCCGAAGAGCACCGAGTTCGTCACCGTGAAAACAGTGGTGTTCACCCCGATACCCACCGCGAGCATCGCAATGGCGACCGCCGTGAAGCCAGGCGCGCGTCGCATCCCCCGCAGCGCGTAGCGAAGATCCTGCAGAAGCGAGTCGAGAGCCTGCAGGCCCCGCGCATCGCGGCATTCCTCTTTCACCAGTTCCAGATCGCCAAACTCAAGCCGCACCGTTCTGCGAGCTTCAGCCTCGCTCATGCCTGCGCGCATCCTGTCTTCGATGCGCTGTTCGTAGTCGAACTGAAGCTCGGCGTCCACCTGCTGTTCCAGTTGATTCCTGCGAATCAACCGGCCCATCCACGTCATTCCGCGGAACCCGCGTCCGTGCCGAGTATCAGCCCGATCGCGCCCGTGAGGCGCGCCCAGTTCTCCGTCTCGTCCTTCAGGCTCTTTTTGCCCTGCGCCGTCAGTCGGTAAAATTTCGCAGTGCGGCCCGTCTCGGTTTCTTTCCATTCCGCGGTCAGCAGGCCCCGGTTTTCCAGACGATGCAGGGCAGGATAGAGCGATCCCTGCTGGACTTGCAGTACGTCACGCGAGATTTGCTGGATACGTTGGCCGATCGCGTAACCGTGATTCGGCCCCAGCGCCACAACGCGCAGGACCAGCAAATCGAGCGTCCCCTGCGGCAGATCGGATTTTGAAGTAGCTGGCATAACTATTGGAAACAGACCGCGAGGGATTGTCGCGCTTGATCCGGCAACTCGCTGAACGGAAACTCGAGTTCGCCGGTTGGGAAATCACTGTGGATGGTGAGTGTGCGCAACGGCAACGCCATTCTCCCCGATCCGTAGAAATGGCCTTCTCCGTCATCGGCCAGCGGCGTCTTCTGATCGACCGTTGCCGTGAGGTTGCCGATCTTCGGCATCGGAGCCCACGCCAGTTGTATGTCACCCTTATGCGTCGCCGAGTTGCACGTGACGACCAGCCGGAACATCGCGCCCGGCAACTCTCGCAGTATGCTTGCAGTGACCACAGGACCGCGCTCGACGCTCCACTCGTGCGCGCCGGATGCTTCTGCGGTGAGAGCGGCGATGAGCTCATTGATCGTCGCCTTATCCGGTATCGGTATTCCGGCAGCTCCCATCGCCCCATGCGTCATTTTGCTGATCATCATGGCCGCCAGGCTGGGAGCCACCTGAGCGGCGTCGAAGTGCTCCAGCGATAGCCCGCCATTCCTGGCCACATCGGTGTGGCAAACCGCGCAGTACTTCCCCACCAGAGCGTTTTGCTGCGCTACCGGCATCCGCTCGCCGGCAAACGCCGTGGCGAGACCCGCTATAACGAGGATCAGGAGTCGCATACCTGTTTCTTCTACATATACACTGACTATATGTAGAAGCGCAACCTATGTCCTGAATTTTTTTTCCCCGAAGCTAAAACAGCGGAGTTGCTGAGGCGTCGAAGATCGTCATCGGCCGCAGTCCAAGCAGCGATTCCACGGTTCGCAGGCCCGCTGCCGCCGTGCCCGTCTTTTCCTGACCGGCCGGAAGAACGACGGAAGCCTTATCCGAAGTCACCACGATCATCGCCATCTCTGCGTGGAATTTGCTCTTCTCCACGGCATCTTTCAGGATCGGCAGCGCGGCATCATCTTTGCCGATGCGCACCAGCAGCAAATCCGGCATGGACTCCACCTGATCGTATTCCTTCATCTCCGACGCGAATTCTTTCGCGCGCTCGATGTCGGGATACGCAGGATCCATTCCGCGATACTCCATGTCCGTCGTTTCGGCGAGCGAAGGATCATAGACGCCCTCCACCTGCTCGCCATCGGCATTCGGCTTCGGCAGATTGCGCACGGCAAATCCGTAATTCCGAATCTTCAGACCCGCCTGCGAAATGGAATTCCAGAGATAGCCTGCGGGCGGGGCATTCGCCGGCTCCTGCCCTTCGAAATCGTAGACCTTGCGGCGGCCGGATGCTGTTGCAGGCGCAAGCCGCACCGTATAATCCGGCGCGATTCCCGCGATAGCGCGGTTCACCGCTTCCGCATCTTTCTCATCGCCGCGCACGACGTAAACAACGTGCCTGATGCCCGGGTGTCCGCTCGCCGCCGCGCCGGGCGCAGCATCACGATACGGAAACGCCGCCATCACTTTCGCATTCGAGGCCGCCCAATCCGTATCGTTCTTTGCATCGGCGATCTGCACGGAATCCCCATGCCCATTGACGATCGCGACCCGATCCCCATCCAGCCCCAGGACCGCCGTCGGATAGCCGCCAGCTGGAAGATAGCCCTGCACCACATTACGATCCCCCGAAATATCGATCACGGCGATCGCGTTCGCATCCGAACACGCCACGTAGATCTTCTTCTTATCCGCGCTCAGAGCGACCGCACTTGGCGTTGTTCCCAGCGGCTGCTCGGGAGTCAGCGCCAGCGAAATCGCTTCCAGCTTCCGCAGATCTCCCGTTTCCGTTGCGCCCACCACATACAGATTGTTGGTATTCGCCGCCGGCACAAACATCCGCGCCACCACCGGAGCCCCGTCGGAATCCGGCGCTGTTCCCGCCGGCAAGCCGCCAGGGGCCCAGACCATATCGGATGGATGAGGAGCGACACGCAGGTTCGCCAAACGCTGGCCGGAGTTCACGTCATACTGCCCGATTGCCCCATCCGCCCAACTGGCTACATAAATCGTTTTGCCGGAAGGATGGAACAGAATCCGATACGGCCGCCGTCCCGTCTTGAAGCGCGACAAAATCACGCCTGATTGCGGATTCATCACCACAACCGAATCGCGAAAAACATTGGCGACGTAGAGCAGATGACCATCGGGCGCGAGCTTCACATCGCCCGCGAAATCCTGCGGGGTGCGGGCCTTCTCCGCGACGAGAGGAAACGTCCGCCCTGGCTTCAGCTCGCCATTGGTAAAACCAAATTCGAAAACCGCCGCGCGCGCGCCGCCGCCCACGTAGATCTTGTCGCCCGCTTTCGAGATCGCGAGCCCCAGCCACGCATCAGGCACGGGCGTACGGCTCACTTCTTTCGACGTCGCCAGGTCAATCACGCTGATGGCCGGCGGATGCAGCCCCGCGCTCAGCACGAGCAGATATTTGCCATCAGGCGTTGCGGCGGCAGACATGGGAAATGTCTCCACGGGAATCTGTCCCCACGCGGTAACGCAAAACACCAGCAGCGTCAGAAGTCTCATCAACCCTCAAAGTAGCGCTGTGCCACCGGGAAGCGCCTTCCCATTCCGAACGCCTTCGATGTGACCCGCAGACCCGGCGCGGCCTGTTGCCGTTTGTATTCATTGCGGTCCACCATGCGCGCCACGTCCTTTACCAGCCGCTCCGCAATCCCCAGCTTCTCCGCAATCTCCGCCGGGCTCGCCATCTCCTCCACATACAAACGCAGGATGGCGTCGAGCACGTCATACGGGGGCAGGGAATCGCTGTCCTTCTGGTCGGGACGCAACTCAGCCGATGGCGGTTTCTCAAAAACGGATTCGGGGATCGCCCCATTGTGTCGCCGATTGGCCACACGTGAGAGCTCGTAGACCAGGGTCTTCGGCACGTCGCTGATCACCGCGAGGCCACCGCACATATCGCCATAGAGCGTGCAATATCCCACTGCGATCTCGCTCTTGTTCCCGGTCGTCAGCACCATGGCGCCGAACTTGTTCGAGAGCGACATCAGCGTAACTCCCCGCAAACGGGCCTGGATATTCTCCTCCGCTACATCCGGCGCGCGCCCCTCGAAAACCGGCTGCAGCGTCCGCAGCATCTCGTCATACGCCGGAGTGATTGACACGATGTCGAAGTGAACACGCAGCTTTTCCGCCATCTCCTTCGCATCCCGCACGCTGTGATCCGAAGAAAAAGGGCCCGGCATTGCGACGCCCCGCACATTCTCCCGCCCCACCGCATCCACTGCAACCGCCGCCGTCAGCGACGAATCGATCCCGCCGCTCAGCCCAATCAAGACCTTCGAGAATCCGCACTTTCGGATGTAATCGCGCGTGCCAAGCACCAGTGCTTCATACACGGCCTCGTTCTCATCGGGAATGCTGGCGTGGTCGTCGCCCCGGCGCGTCGCCGTGTCGGCGATAATCAGATCCTCTTCAAACGAAGCCGCGGCCGCGATCACGTTTCCATCCGCATCCATGGCGAAGCTCGAACCATCGAACACCACCTGATCGTTGCCGCCCACCTGATTCACCACAATGGCGGGCACGCGATGCCGCCGCGTCATCGAGCGGAACATCTCACGCCGCAGTTCTCGCTTCCCCATGTGATACGGCGACGCGTTGATGCTGATCAGCAGACTGCCTCCCTCGCGCATCAGCTCATCCACCGGATCGCGCGAATAGAGTTGCTGCTTCCAGAAGAGCTTGTCGTTCCAGGAATCCTCGCAGATCGTCAGCGCGAGGTTTTCCGTGCCCAGCGCCCAGACGCTCTGCCCCGTCCCCGGCACGAAGTTGCGGCCTTCGTCGAAAACGTCATAGGTCGGCAGCAGCATCTTGTTTTGCCTTAGCACGATGCGCCCACCCTGTACGATGGCGGCGGAATTGGTCGTCTGTTTGCCAGCCGCTTCGGCCGCGCGTCCCACGTATCCGGCAATGACGGCAAGAGGCAGATCGGCGGTCGCCGCCGCGAGGCGCCGGAGGCCGTCTTCCGAACGGTCGACAAACCGCCGCCGTTCCACAAGATCCCGCGGCGGATAGCCAGTGACCGAAAGCTCCGGAAAAACGATTAGCTCAGCGCCGCGCTCCGCCGCCTGCTTCGCCAGGCGGATCATCAGCGCAACGTTGCCGTCTATATCACCAACCGTCGTATTGATCTGGCCGAGCGCAATTCGCATGAAACTTTCAGTTTAGCGGCCGTTACAGCCTTCCCCGCGAACGGCAGTATAATCGCGATGATTGTTGAAATGAATCGTTGAAAAGATGAAGACGGGACTCCTCGCCGCCTGCCTGTTCCTCGCCGCCGCAACCGCGCAGCAGGCCCCGCTGACCGGTCCGCAACTGGTGCGGCTGAATCGCCTCCCGGAAGCGCTGTCCGCCTTCCGCGCCGATCTGGAACTCGCCCCGAAATCCGTCGCCGCGAACAACGGAATCGGCGTCGTTCTGGATCTGCTCGGCCGTTACGACGAAGCCCGCACTTACTTCGCGAAAGCTATCAAATCGGCCCCCAACAATTCGGAAAAAGTGGGAGCCCTCCGCGCCATGGCAATCGCGTGGGGATTCGCCGGCAACTGCCGGAATGCCGAGAAATACGAACGGGAAGCGTTCGATCTCTACATCAGCAGCAACGACTATCCCAACGCCGGAGACACGGCTGACGAGATGGGCCGCCTTTGTATCGATACAGGCGATTTCGACCTTTCCCGCGAATGGTATGCGCGCGGGCACGGCGCTGGTCTGGAGGAACCGAATATTTCACCCTCACGCCATGATCTCTGGGATTTCCGCTGGGAGCATGCCCAGGCTCGCCTCGATATCCGTCGTGGCAAGAAAGCCGATGCCCTCCGCCATATGGAAAAAGCAGAAGCGATTCTCGCCAAAGGTACGAATCCCGATCAGGATGAGTTCCTCCCCTATCTTCAGGGATATGTCGCCTTCTATTCCGGTAACTATCCAGCGGCACTGGGATATATGCAGAAGGCTACATTAACAGACCCATTTATTCAGTGCTTTATCGCTCAAATTTATGAAAAATTGAGGGACCATGCGGACAGCGAAAAATTCTACCGCCTGGCCGCCAACACTACCGCCCACAGCGTTCCAGCGGCGTACGCGCGTCCCTTCGCCACACAAAAGCTGCGCTAATTCCTGTTGCAATAAGCGCGACAAACCATCCAAAAGGATGGTGTACATGAGCGGCCCAATTTGATATAAATACCGAAAGCTTCTGTATTGCTGTAGCTCAATAGAGGGCGGACTGAATCCGCGAATTGAGTCTAACAAGGGGTAAATCGAATGAGAGTGATGAAACTCAGCAGCGCTGTCGCTGCGATGTGTCTCGTGGCTGCTTCCGCTCCATGGCTGAGCGCCCAAATCGTTTCCAGTACGTTGACCGGCACGGTTGTCGATCCCGCGAATGCCGTCATTGCGGGCGCCGACGCCTCATTGAAGGACCAGGCGACCGGCGCTGAGCGCTCTGCGAAAACCAACGGGGAAGGCAGCTTTCGGTTCCTCGATATCGGCGCCGGCACTTACACCTTGACGATCAAGGCGAGTGGCTTCAGCACCCACGTCCAGAAGGACATTGAAGTCCAGACCAGCGCCACGCGCGACATTGGACGCGTCGCAATGGCGCTCGGCAATATCACCGACCAGATCACAGTGACCGCGGATGCCGCCAACATCGAGCTTTCGAGCAGCGAAAAATCGCACGCCGTTGACATCACGCAGATCGAAAATATGCCGACCCGCGGCCGTGACATCTTCCAGTTCATCGGAACTCTTCCCGGCATGATCGATACGAACAACGCCAACACCGGCGTGGGCACCGGTTCGCATGACTTCCGCAATGCTTATTCGGTCGGCGGCCTCAGCATGAACGGCAACACGTCCATGATGAACGTGACGGTTGACGGTCTGACCGGCATGGATGTGGGCTGCGGCAACTGCCTCCTCGAAGGCAATCCCAACATGGACGCTGTAGCCGAAGTCAAAATTCTGAGTTCGAACTACTCCGCCGAATACGGCCGCAACTCGGGCGGCACGATCACGCTGGCCACCAAGAGCGGCACGCAGGCTTTCCACGGCAGCGGCTGGTGGACCCATCGCCATGAAGAGTTCAACGCCAATTCTTTTTTCAATAACATCGGCGGCGCACCGCGGCCGAAATATCGCTTCAATATCAGCGGCTACAGCATCGGCGGCCCGGTCTACATCCCTCACAAATTCAACACAGGCAGGACCAAGCTGTTTTTCTTCGCCTCCGAAGAATGGAGCGCCCTGTTCCCTGGCGCGAGCCTGGTGCAGAAAAACATGCCAACCGCGCTCGAACGCGCCGGCGATTTCTCGCAGAGCGTCGATACCAACGGCAAGTTGATCAAGGTTGTAGATCCCGAAAATGGCGTGCAGTTCACGAACAATCAGATTCCGCAGTCCCGCTTCGATCCCACGGGCGTCGGCGTGAAGATCCTGAACTTCTTCCCGCTGCCGAATTACGCTCCGGCGCCGGGTACGCCGAATTATCGCAAGTACAACTACCAGGCTCTGATCGGCGGCCAGCATCCGATCCGCAATGACGTCGCCCGCGTCGATATGAATCCGACTTCGAAGATAGCCGCCTACATCCGAATGGTGAGGGATGACGATAAGACAACCGACCCGCAGGCCGGTTTCGACTTCGTCTATTCACCGCAGACGCACCCCCTTCCGTCGTATAACTACTCCGGCGCGATCACCTGGACGATCCGGCCGACGCTCGTCAACGAATTCAACGTCGGCAAGGCGGGCAGCGACTGGAATTATTACTACAACGATCCATCGAATCTGGTTCGCTCCGTGTTTAACAATCCTCCGAAGCTGTTCCCCGTGGATTTCAACGATCCCTCGACGGTTTCGAGCCTCAGCGGTTCGAACCTGCACATGTACAACTTCAT
>DASYCD010000248.1:0-3755 GCA_036500405.1 Bryobacteraceae bacterium | reverse complement strand
AAACATCACAGAGAAGGATCCGGTCCGTTATGACATCCCGTGGTGGCGCGAATTCTGGAAGCGCACCAGAGTGCAGGGCGTCATCATCAACGCCGGGGGGATCGTCGCCTACTATCCGAGCAAATATCCGCTTCAGCACCGAGCGGAATTTCTGGGGGATCGCGATCTCTACGGCGAAGTGGCGAAGGCGGCTCACGACGATGGCCTGACCGTTGTGGCCCGTATGGACTCCAACCGGACGGCGGAAGATTTCTTCACCGCGCATCCGGATTGGTTTGCGCGAAACAGCAGCGGCGAGCCTTATCGCGCCGCCGACAAATACGTCACCTGCGTCAACAGTCCGTATTACGACGAGTACCTTCCTTCTGTCCTGACCGAAATTATCGATCGCAGCCACCCCGAGGGTTTCGCGGATAACAGCTGGAGCGGTCTGAGTCGGGACAGTATCTGCTACTGCGAGAACTGCGCCCGAAAGTTCCGCGATAAAACCGGAGCCGCGATTCCCCGTAAGCAGGACTGGAAAGATCCCGTCTACCGCAAGTGGATCGACTGGAACTACGCGCGGCGCACCGAAATCTGGGATCTCAATAACCGCACGACGAAAGCGGCCGGGGGCCCGAATTGCCTGTGGTTCGGCATGAACAGCGGATCGGTCACCTCACAAAGCAACTCGTTCCGGGATTGCACATCGATCTTCGGGCGCGCCGAAATGGTGTTCCTCGATCATCAGTCGCGCGGCACAGCGGGATTCGAGGAAAACGCCGACACAGGCAAGCTGGTTCACGGCCTGCTCGGCTGGGACAAACTGGCGCCCGAAAGTATGGCGATGTATCAGGCGGGGCGCGGCACTTTCCGCGTGGCCTCCAAGCCCGCCGCCGAAGCCCGCATGTGGATGTACGAAGGCTTCGCCGGCGGCATCCAGCCCTGGTGGCACTATATCGGCGCGTATGAAGAGGACCGCCGCGAATATCTGACGCCTGAGCCTGTCATGAAGTGGCACGAGACGAACCAGCAGTATCTGGTGAACCGGCGTCCACTGGCGACGGTGGGCGTTGTATGGTCGCAGCGCAACACCGATTTCTATGGCCAGGATCGCGCCGCTGATCTGGTGGATGGGCCGTATCGCGGATTCACCGCGAGCCTGGTTCGCGCACGAATTCCCTCCGTCCCGATTCATATCGATCGGATCGAACAGGAAGGCGGCGATCTCAAGGTACTGATCCTGCCGGCAATCGCAGCCATGTCCGACGCACAATGCGCGGCGATGCGGAATTTCGTGGCGAAGGGTGGTGCACTGATCGCCACGGGCCAGACGAGCCTCTACAACGAGTTCGGCGACGCGCGCGCCGACTACGGACTGGCGGATCTTTTCGGCGCTCACTTAACGGGAGCAACCGGCGTGGAAAGACCCTCTCGCCAAACGCTCCACTCCTATCTGCGTCTCACTCCGGAATTGCGGGCGGGCGTATGGGGACCGGAAGTCGGCGACGAGCCTCACGAATCCGGTCAGCGTCATGCGGTTCTGCACGGCTTTGAGGAGACCGATATCCTGCCGTTCGGCGGAACGCTGACCGCGCTGAAACTCGATAGTGGCGTTACCGTGCCACTGACCTTTGTGCCGCCGTTTCCCGTTTTCCCGCCCGAGACTTCCTGGATGCGGCAGCCGAAAACAGATATTCCGGGACTGGTGCTGAAGGGAAGAGTAGCCTTCCTGCCGGCGGATATTGATCGTCTGTATGGAAGCCTCAATCTCCCAGACCACGCTACGCTGCTGGCGAACCTGGTGAAGTGGGCGGCGGATGGCGACATCCCGTTGCAGGTGGAAGCGCGCGGCGTGTTCGACTGCAACCTGTATGTACAGCCCGGCCGCGTGATCGCGCACGTGGTGAACCTGACCGCGACGGGACGGATGCCGGTGACGGATGACGATCTTGTTCCGGCCGGCCCGCTGAAGTTCGGTGTGCGATTGCCCACCGGCGTCCGCGGGCGCAGCGTCAGGATGCTGGTGGCTGGAAAGCCCCTGACTCCCGTTGTTGCAAACGGATGGGCGCGAGTCGTGATTCCTTCCGTTCTCGATCACGAAGTTTTGGTGTTCGAATAAAATTTTCCGGACACTTTGTCGAAATCCGGTTTCGCCGTTCGTCGTTATAGTGAAGGCGGGCAAAACGCGCCCGGCTCAAAACTATTTCAGGAGATGACATGCCGCAATATCTGGTTTCTGTTTACCTGCCGGACAACTATGACCCGTCCACCGAAACCGAAGAGACGATTGAGGGAATTCACGCGCTCAACAGGGAAATGGTCGCCGCCGGCGTCAGGAAGTTCGCTGGCGGCCTGAGCCCGAAAACGACCACTCTGCGGGCGCAGCCCAACGGCGAGGTGCTGGTTACGGATGGGCCGTATCTGGAGGCCAAGGAACACGTGGGCGGTTTGTGGATACTGGAAACCGCCAATCTGGACGAGGTGCTGGTGTGGCTGCGCAAGGGCTCCAAAGTATGCCGCGCGGCGGTGGAAGTGCGAGAGATTTTCTTCAGGCCAGGGCCGGCGGAAAACTGAGCAGTACTGCGGCATTACGTGTTCGCCTGACGACTAAGATGAAGTCAGGCGAACATGAGCGATGTCCACCGGACGGTTGAGGCGGTGTGGAAAATCGAGTCCACGCGGTTGATTGCCGCGATTGCCTGCGTCACTCGCGATATCGGCATCGCAGAAGAACTGGCTCAGGACGCGCTCGTTGCGGCGTTTGAGCGGTGGCCCGAAGAAGGTATCCCCGAAAATCCCGCTTCGTGGCTGATGACCGCGGCGAAGCGGCGCGCGATCGATCGCCTGCGTCACGGGCAAATGCTGATCCAAAAGCATGAGGAAATCGCGCGGGACCTTCACGCGCAACAGCGGCAGCTCGGCGAGGCTATGGACCAGGCTCTGGATCAGGTGATCGACGATGATGTGCTGC
The DNA here is from genome assembly GCA_036500405.1 of Bryobacteraceae bacterium. GTDB lineage: Bacteria > Acidobacteriota > Terriglobia > Bryobacterales > Bryobacteraceae > BOG-234. The sequence continues at coordinate 802 of DASYCD010000248.1, read as the reverse complement.
GGCTGATCTTTACCGCGTGCCATCCGGCGGTGGCGATGGAAGGACGCATCGCGCTGACGCTGCGTTTGATCGCTGGCCTCACTACGGCGGAAATTGCGCGGGCGTTTCTTGTGCCTGAGAAAACGATGGGACAGCGGATTTTTCGCGCGAAGAAGACTCTTTCGGAAGCTCAGGCGACCTTTGAAACACCGCGCGGGGAGGAGTTGCGCCGGAGGGTGGCTTCAGTACTTTCCGTAATCTATCTGATCTTCAATGAAGGGTACACGGCGACTTCAGGCGAGGAGTGGATGCGGGCTTCGCTCTGCGAAGAGGCGCTGCGGCTCGGACGGATGCTGGCGCAGTTGCTTCCCGGCGAGTCTGAAGTTCATGCGTTGCTGGCTCTGATGGAACTCAATGCGTCGCGCACCGCGGCCCGCCGGGGAAGCAATGGCGAGGCGGTCCTGCTGCCGGATCAGGATCGTTCGTTGTGGGACTATGCGCAGATTCAGCGAGGAATGACTTCGCTTGAGCAGGCGCGAAGGCAGGGCGGGGAAGGCGAATACTATGCGTTGCAGGCGGCTATTGCCGCGTGTCACATGCGAACTCGAACTGCTGCGGAGACTGACTGGGAACGGATCGTTCTTCTCTATGACGCTCTGATGCAGCTTACGCCATCTTCGATCGTGGCGCTGAATCGAGCAGTCGCGGTGAGTATGGCGCAGGGGCCCGCCGCCGGGCTTGACGCGCTCGATTCCATAAGCGGATTGGACGGCCATCATCTGCTTCACAGTGTTCGCGGAGACCTGCTGACGAAAATGGGTAA
>DASYCD010000247.1:0-3899 GCA_036500405.1 Bryobacteraceae bacterium | reverse complement strand
CAGTAAAAACCGGGGTCCGCGCGCGGGTACGATCAGATACCCGATGTACGAAGTCAGAAAACCCAGCGCGATCAGGAACGCCATATACCGAAACTCCGCGATGCGTCCCTGCATCCAGATCCACCACGGCACAAATAAAATTACCGGTATAAATAACGTATAAATAATTTGCAAATATTCCGTTAGAATTGGCGAGTAAATTCGCTCCACCCATACGGTTGGATACACTCCCCAAAATCGAAGATCGGCATTCGCCAGTGCCTCATCGAACCGCGCATGCCGGATCACTAAAATCAGCGTCGCCATTTCCCGGTAACAGCACGCTACGAAGAGCAGGGGATACCAGTTCCGGAAAATGCGAATGACGTGGAAGAGCGGCGTGCCTGGCCGGGGTTTCGCGAAAGCGGCTCCCAGAATCGCCGCCACGCCCACAACGTGCCACGCCAGTAGTTCGGGTGCGTCGGAAATCTGCCGGAACCAGATCAACTCCAGCGCCGCGGTAAACGCGAGGTAGGCGAGGATAACTTTATCGACTGCCCAGAGGCGCGCGGTCACTCTGTCTACTCTAGCGAAGCCAGCCCGCCGTGCGATACCAGGCAACCGACTTTTCGATTCCTTTATGGAAATCCGTCGAAGCTTCGAACCCGAGTTCATTCTTCGCGCGGTCCGTGCCGCACACCCAGCGGGCGCAGACCATTTCGCGCACTTTGTCGCGCGAAAGGATGCCAGGTTTCCGGGTGAGTTTCGAGAGGACTTCGGCGCAGGATCCGGCGGCGAACGCGGCAGCCGGCGGAATCGAGACAATGCGCGGCGTTCGCCCGATCGCCTGTGCGATGTCGGCGATCATTTCCGTGAACGAAACCGGCGTTGGGTGCGCGAGAAACCACGTCTTTCCAGCGGCCGCGGGCGATTGCGCCGCGAGCAGAATTCCATCCACAAGATCGCTGACGTAAATCGCGCTGAACCAGCTCTCGCCGCCGGTAATGCGCAGCGCAATTCCCTGGCTGGCGGATTTCAGGATCTGGAACACGTCCGTATCGCGCGGCCCATACACCACCGGCGGTCGAACGATTGCCGCCTCCGGTACATGGGCCCGCATTCTGAGTTCGCCTTCAAGCTTGGATTTTCCGTAAAGCGAAACCGGCCGCGGTTCGTCCTCTTCCGTGACGGCCGCATCGTCCGGAGCCGGTCCCGCGGCTGCCAGCGAACTCACGTGGAGCACGCGAATCGGCCGGCCCGTTGCCGCAATGGCGCGCGCCAGATTCTCCGTCGCCACCACGTTGCCCAGGCGATACCCATCGGCCTCGATTGTCTTCGTGACGCCCGCCAGATGAATCACGGTATCAACGCCATCGAGCGCCTCCGCGATGCCTTCACCCGTGGCGAGATCGCCGCGCGACGCAAGCGCGTTCTTCACGCTGCCCGGACGGCGCGCGAGTACCCGGAACGGTTGTTTCTTTTCGAGAAGTTTGTCCACCAGGTGGCTTCCGATGAAGCCGGTTCCACCGGTGACCAGAATCATGACTGGCTGGTGTGAAACGCCACTTCGCCGAAGTAGCTTTCCGCGCTGCTGCCCGTGTGCTGCGAATTGATCTGCAACCGCAATCCCTTGACGCGGGGCGCGGGCTTACCGAATGCCTTTTGGTAATCCGCTTCGATGTTGCGATTTTCCTGCAGCCACTGATTGATATCGGCTCCGCCCGAGCGGCAGACGATGGCGAAGATGTGGACCAGCGGAATCGAGCTGGCGCTTTCCATGGTGCCCTGCGGAGCCGTGCTGTCCCACAGATAAGTCAGGATATGCCGGTCCGAGAATGCCACGAGTACCTGGGCCGCCTGATCGTCCGTGGAGGTGTGCCGGAAATCTCCGCCCCGCGGCAATTGGCTCACTTTCCACTGCCACGCCAGATAGGGCATCTGCGCCGGATCGATATCGACCGCCCGCTCCAGCGCATACGACGATCTCACGCTGCGAAGGCGAATGGCCGCGCTCGGGTCGCCGGTATCGAAGAACGAAAAGTCCGGATGCCCGGAGTTGACTTTCAGCTCCCATCCCTGAGGAATCTGCTTCGGAGAAGCGTTGCCAGCTCCGTTTCTTGCCGTGTCGAGAACAATCAGGGCAGGCGCGGAGGCGTGCGTCTGGAAAGCAAAAACACTGGCTGCGGCAGCCACGATCACGGAGCTGAAAACAGCCCACCGAAAGACCTTTGCGAACATGCTTTCCTTCATCCTAACCTGTGACTCCATCCGTCCGGAAGTTTCATCGGTGCGCATCGGCTATATCCCTGATATGTCGGGGAATAGCTCTTGGATTCCGCCACGCTGTACGTTTACATACGTTAATAGTCATGCGTATATCTAAAGTATGTAATACCTCACAGTTGACATGGTGCTAAAATGACCAAACTGCTGGGACTAAGTACCGGCTTTTCGCACATTTTATGAGCACGTTGGTACGTTCCGCTACTCTAATAGCCCTCGGAGTCGTAGCCCAACTGGCTACGGCAGCCACTCAAAGCATTTCTTTCCCCGCGCTTACCGATCAGACGCTGGGGAGCGCCCCCGTTGCCATCACGGCGAAAGCTTCTTCCGGTCTTCCAGTTTCATTTGAATCGACAACACCCTCGGTTTGCAAGGTGGCTGGCGATCTCGTTGTTGCCCTGAGCCCCGGACCCTGCTTTATCGCAGCCCATCAGGCAGGTTCGGGAGTTTACAGCGCCGCTTCGGTCAGCCAGGGGTTCCACGTTACCGCCCCCCGGCCCTCCGGTACTCTTCGACTCGGCGCAACCGCCGGAAATTCCCATACTCTTCTGCTCGCCCAGGCGGACTTCAATCACGACGGCTTCGCCGATATCGCAAGCGCCGACCAGGAAGGAAACCTGACCATTTTTCTGGGCGACGGTTCGGGCGCATTTCACGAAGCGGGAAAACCTACAGCTTTCGATGCATCCGTGCAGGCTCTGGTCGCGGGCGATTTTGACGGCGACGGAAATACGGATCTGGCGATCGCGACCAGCGCCGATCAGGTCACCATCCTCCTCGGCAATGGCGCCGGCGCTTTTACCGCGTCCCCAGGCAGTCCTTTTGCAGCCGGGACTGGGCCTCGGTCGCTCGCCATTGGCGACTTCAATCGGGACGGCATCGAAGATCTTGCGATCGCGAATTTCTCCGGTAGCGTAACCGTCCTCGCGGGAGACGGAGCAGGCGATTTCGCTCCCCTGTCCGGCAGCCCTTTCGCAGCCGGGGCCGGAACAAGCGCGGCCATTGCCGCCGATTTCAATGGCGACGGTCTCGTGGATCTCGCCGCCGCCAATTCGTCGGATGGCAACGTCTCCGTCCTGCTTGCCACGCCTGCAGGTGGATTTACGCCAGCGCAGGGCAGCCCCTTCGCAGTCGGAATGCTGCCGCAATCCATGGTGGTAGCGGATTTCAATCGTGACGGCATTGCAGACCTCGCAACGGCGAATCGAGGCGCTGGCAGTCTCACGGTGTTGCTCGGCACGGGTTCGGGCGGATTTATCGCCGCGCCGGGAAACCCCATCGCCGTGGGCCTCAGCCTTCAGTCGGTGGCTGTGGGCGATCTCGATGGCGATGGAGTTGTCGACCTCATCGCCTCCAGCAATGCCGATGGAATCAAAGTTTTTCGCGGCGACGGAGCAGGTGGATTCCGCGCTCCCGCCGTGTTCGGCTCGCCCCTCAACTCCGTATTCGCCGTGATCGGAGATTTCAACGGTGACGGAATTTCCGACGTTGCGACCGCGAATTTTGTCGCGGGCGGCGTCACCATTCTCACCGGCGGGTTATCGGATACGATCGCTCTCCTGCATGGACCCACCGGATCTGTCAGTCCAGGCGGCTCTGTCGCTTTGACGCTCGATATGTCGCAGGCGACGGTCGCG
>DASYCD010000246.1:0-1601 GCA_036500405.1 Bryobacteraceae bacterium | reverse complement strand
CGCATGCAGAATCTCATGCTGAAACTCGGCATGGAAGAAGATGTGCCGATCGAATCGAATCTGATCACCAAGCGCATCGCGGCGGCCCAGAAAGCGGTGGAAGCGCAGAATTTCGATTCGCGCAAACACCTGCTCGAATACGACGACGTGATGAACAAGCAGCGCCTGGCTGTCTACACCATGCGCCGCGCGTTGCTCGAAGGCGTGGATCAGAAAGCGCGCGTGATGGAAATGAGCCGCGGCGTCGTTGCGGCCGCCGTGGAAATCGCCTGTCCGCCGGATTCGAGACCCAACGCCTGGGACCTGACTCGCCTGCAAACGGATATGTTGAGCCGCATGGGGGTGCGCGTCAATCCGGCTGATTTCGGCGGCATGACGCCCATTCAGATCGAAGACGAGATCATGTCGCGCGCCACCGCGATGTATGAGGCGAAGGAAGAGCTGGTGGGCGCGAGCCTGATGCGCGAGGCCGAGCGCAACATCATGCTCCATATCATCGACGATCAGTGGAAAGACCACCTGCTCTCGATGGATCACCTGAAGGAAGGCATTGGCCTGCGCGGCTACGGCCAGAAAGATCCGCTGGTCGAATACAAGAAGGAATCGTTCGACCTGTTCCAGGACATGATGGACCGCATCGAAGACGAGACGGTTCGTTATCTGTACTTCCTGCGGTTTGAAATCGGCACGCCGGGTGGCCCGTCGGTGCCGTTCCCCTCGGCCGATGAGGAAGACGGGGTCGAAGAGATCGAAGCGGAAGCAGTTGCTCCGGAAGTCGACGAAGAGCAGAAGCGCCTAGAGGAATCACGGGCCGCGGCCGAAGAGCGCCGCCGCGCGGCTCAGAGCGCCGTTCAGGACATGAACCGCGGGCTCCAGAAGAAGCACGAAAAAGAGCTTCGCGACCTGCAGTTCGGCGGGGCAGCCGAATCGACCGCGAGCAAGACCGTGACGAATGGCGGCCCGAAAGTCGGCCGCAACGACCCATGTCCCTGCGGAAGCGGGAAGAAATACAAAAAGTGCCACGGGAGTCAGGGCTGAACGGATCGTGATGGCGGGTTCGGACGTCCAATAACTGTATGATTCAGCGAGCGGCGTTTCTGTTTTTGCTTCCGGCGCTGGCGTTTTCCGCCATTCTGCCGGATACGATCGGCGAGTGGAAGCGCGGCGACGTGACAGCGGCCCCCGCGCCCGATGCGAAAGTCTGGCAGGAGTACGGACTCGAGGAGTCCGAGAATGCCCCATACACCGGCGCCGCATCGAAGAAGTTTTCCATCACCGCCTATCGTTTTAGTGATTCCACGGGAGCGTTTGCGGCGTGGATCGGTAGCCGTCCGCCGGAGGCGAAGAAGGTCGAGACGGACGGCATCGGTGTGGAGACCGCGACCGATCGTTATATCGCGGTCGGCAATCTGCTGCTGATTTTTCACGATTACAAGCCGAACAAGGAAGAGCTTGCGCACGTCTTCCTGACCGCCCCGCATTACAACCACTCGCCGCTTCCCACGCTGCCCGGCTATCTGCCGCCTGGCGCCGTACCCAATTCGGAGAAGTACATTCTGGGACCGGAAAGCCTGGCGCGATACGCCGGCGTGATTTCGCCC
>DASYCD010000245.1:0-2204 GCA_036500405.1 Bryobacteraceae bacterium | reverse complement strand
TTCGCCCACTGGTTATAGAGGAGCGGGAGATCGCGGTAACTCTGCACCCAGCGGGCGAAGAAGTGGCCGATGATGGTTTCCGATGTGGGGCGAATGACGTAAGGCTCTTCGAGCTTTTTGCCGCCGGCGATGGTGACTACGGCCAGTTCGGGCGAGAAACCCTCCACGTGTTCGGCTTCCTTTTGCAGAAAGCTCTGGGGAATCAGCAGCGGGAAGTAGACGTTCTCGTGGCCGGTCGCCTTGAAGCGCGAATCGAGCTCGCGCTGGAGTACTTCCCACACGGCATAGCCGTTGGGCCGGATCACCATGCAGCCTTTGACGATCTCCGCCGGCTCCGCCATATCTCCCTGGAGGACGACGTCCTGATACCAGGCGGCAAAGTCTTTCTGACGGGAAGTGATGGGTGATTCAGCCATAGATATTGGGGCCGCCGTACGGAGTTGTACGCGGTCTGATTCTTCAGGTTACCCCACCGAGAGGCGTGTGTCGGCATCGCTGTTTGCCCAGTCAGCGGCGGGCGTTGCGGGGGTTTCCGGAACATTGCGCGATCCTTCCGGCGCGCCGGTTCCCGATGGAAAAATTGTGATTACCAGCGGCACTCAGGGCGAGGTGCGCTCCGTAACATCGAATGACGCCGGCGTTTTCAGCGCGCCTGGTCTGATTCCGGGCAGCGGCTACGGCGTCACGGTCACGGCGTCCGGATTCGCGACATGGCAGGTGAAAGATATGAACCTCGCCGTGGGCCGCAACGTCAATCTCGATGTGAAGCTGACGGTCGCACAGGCTGCTACCGCCGTTGACGTTGTGGCGACCGCGCCGTTGATCGACGACACAAAGAGCGATGTTTCGCAGGTGGCGAATGCGCAGCAGATTCAGGATCTGCCCATCAACGGCCGCCGCGTCGATTCCTTCGTGCTGCTGACGCCAGGCGTCAGCAATGACGCAACGGGCCGGCAAACTATCTGCCGCGGGAGGAGCCGAATGAAAGCCGCTATCAGTTCGCCGATGAAGCGACCTGGACCAAAGGCGCTCACACGATCAAGTTCGGCCTCGATATCGCGAACACGAATGACAATACGTACTACATCAGCAATGCGTTCGGGTCCTACACGTATCAGACCGTGACGGCTTTCGCGCAGGATCAATGGCGCGTCAACGAGAGGCTGAGCCTGACGCTGGGACTGCGCTACGAATAATTGCGTCGTCATCGCCGTAGGCGACCAGCTGTTGCTGATGTTGAACGCCTCGGCCGCGAGCGAGAGATTCACCCGGTCATTCTAATCAGGCCCACCTATAATTGGGCATGCCTTTCGATGGAGCGCGGGTGCTTTCGCTCGAGAGCCGGCGCGCTGAGGAGATGGCGACGCTGGTTCGGAAGCAGGGCGGCGCGCCTTTTGTGGCGCCCTCGATGCGCGAAGTCGAACTGGAAGAGCATGCGGAAGCGTTTGAGTTCGGCCACCGGCTGGTAGCGGGGGAGTTCGATGGGTTGCTCCTGCTGACCGGCGTGGGGACGCGGCGGTTGTGGAAGACGCTGCTCACTCGGTTTGCGGAAAGCGATTTGAGGGCGGCGCTTTCGGGAGTCACGATTATCGTGCGGGGTCAGAAGCCATCGGCGGCGGTCCGCGCGATTGGGTTCGTACCGCAGGTCCAGGTTCCGGAACCGAATACCTGGCGGGAGATTCTGGAGGCGATGCGTGGGCGCAAAGAGCGGCGGATCGCGGTTCAGGAGTATGGGAAATCGAATACGGCGCTGATCGATGGGTTGCGCGCGCAGGGGCGTGAGGTTTCCACGGTGCGCATTTACGGCTGGGCGCTGCCGGAGGATACGGGGCCTCTGCGCGAGGCAGCGGCGAAGCTCGCGCGGCGTGAGTTCGATTTTGTGCTGCTGACTACGTCAATGCAGCTGATCAATCTGATGAAAATTGCGGCGGAGTTGGGCGCGGAGCAGGCGGTACTCGAAGGATTGCGCGCTGCGAAGATCGGCTCGATCGGCCCGACGACCAGCGAGACGCTGGAAGAATACGGGCTCAGGGCCGATTTTGAGCCCAGCCATCCCAAAATGGGGTTGCTGGTGAATGAAATGGCTGCGCGCGGAACCTGAACACGCCGCGCAGAAGCCCGGAGGCACTGGGTCTGATGCCGCGCTCCTCATTGCGCACCGCTTCGTGGAGTATTTTCCACGCAGTCCGGCAGATGCGGTGAGC
>DASYCD010000244.1:0-4973 GCA_036500405.1 Bryobacteraceae bacterium | reverse complement strand
TTCCAGCCGATGGCGGCCGATGATGTAGCCGCTGCGCTCGCCAGGATCGCAACGAGTTCACCGGCGAAGGGTATCACGGAAATCGGTGGACCGGAGAAATTCCGCCTGGATGAGCTCGCTCGACGGACCCTGAAGGCGCTTCACGATGCCCGCGATGTAATTTCCGACCCGCAGGCGCCTTACTACGGCATTCAGGTAAACGAAACCACGCTCCTTCCCGCTGATAACGCGCAACTGGGCGAGACGCGCTTTGAGGATTGGCTGAGCAGGACGACGAAGGAAACCGCAAAGTCGGCTCTGCAGCCGGCGTAAGGGCGGAGAAAGAACCATGATGAATATCTCACGACAGATTTTCCCGCTTGCGTTTCTAATCGCCGGCGCACTGTTCGCGCAGGAGGCTCAAGTCACGCCAGTCATGTCGAAAGATCTTGCGGATCTTCCCGGCAAAGAAGGGCTCATGATCACCGTGGTGTATCCTCCCGGCTCTTCGGACCCGATCCATCGCCACAACGCGGATGCATTTATTTATGTGCTGGAGGGCTCCATTGTGATGCAGGTGAACGGCGGAAAGGAAGTTACGCTCACGCCCGGCCAGAGTTTTTATGAGGGGCCCAACGATATTCATACCGTGGGCCGGAATGCCAGCACCACGAAACCAGCGAAGTTCCTCGTAGTTCTGGTGAAGAACAAGGACGCGCCGGTGCTGATACCTGTCAAGTGAAGCCTGAAGCAGGCTTCACTTTGGCGCTCTGGTTTCCTTTCCGTTCTCTGTATTTCCAACCAGTTGGGGAGTCTGCCTTTCGCTCAGTCAGCAAGCTCCGCCATATCGATACATGAAGTTTGATACGGTTCTGATAGGGCGCACCTACCGCCTGCTCACTGTCGAGGTAAACGATTTGGCCCATTTTTCAGGTTGTCCACAAGTAGTGGACACGCTATAATAGTGGACAACAGATGATTCGAACAGATACTGACGCCGCCCTCGGGCACTTGGCATCGGTGCCATTTGTTCGCGGAATCCGTTTCCTGGTCGCGGGAAAAGATCGGGATAGGGCAAGCGATGGAACTCTGGAAATCAAGACCCCGGCTGGTCCGTACCGCGTCTACGTCCAGATTAAGCGATCATATCTGGACCGCAGCCTGGTCAACGCCCTGATCGCCCAGACAAAGATCGCCCGAACGCCGACAAAGCCAAATGGAACGTCCGGAAAGCTTGTGCTCGCCCGCTATGTTCCGCCTGCCCTCGGTGAGCAACTCGTGGAGGCGGGCATCTGCTTTGCCGACGATCCGGGAAACGTTCATCTGCAGCTCGGATCGCAATACAACTGGACGGTCCTTGGCAAGCGCGAGCCACCCGCATTACCCGAAGCGGATCGCACCACTCCCGCCACGATTCAACTACTGTTCCAGTTTGCGACAGAACCCGAGTCCGCCCGCTGGACCGTCCGTAACCTCGCCGATTCCGCTGGAATCAGCAAGACAAGAGTTGCTCAGATTCGCCGTCAGTTCATTCGGGAGCGGGTTCTGGCGATGCGAGCCAACAAGCCCGAGTTCCACACGACGCCCGAGATAGTCGACCGGTTGGTCGCGGGTTACAACCAGATTCTGCGGCCAAAGCTGGCGCTCGGCCGCTATCGATACCAGGACTCATCCGTGGACCAGTTCGTGGCGCGCCTGTCTGATGAAGTATCCGCGCAGAAAATCCCATACGCCCTGACCGGAGGCCCGGCCGCCGACGCGATGCAGCACTTCTACCGCGGCGCAGAGCTTCCCGTTTTTCTCGACGTGGAACACCACCGCAGCCTGCGGCTGCTTCCAGATCGGGATGGGCCGGTCGTGCTGCTCAAGCCTTTTGGCAATCTCGTCTATTGGCGTAAATTTGACGGCAAAATGCTCGCACCTCCGTGGCTGGTCTATGCGGAATTGTTGACGGGCAGCGATCCGCGAGCGCGAGAGGCAGCGGAAGAGCTCCGCCAGGAATTCCTGAAGTGAATGACATCCTCACGTCCGACCAGCTCGCGGATCTGGCGGGGATAACCCATATCTGCCAGGAGCTGGGCGCCGACCTCGTTGTGATCGGCGCAACTTCTCTGCTGCTCCTTCTGGGTGATCTCGGGCGCTTCACACGCGATGTCGATCTCACCGTTGCGCTCGACTTCGATAAGTTTGAGCGCTTGACAATGCGGCTGACCGCCATCGGGTGGACACCGTCGCCAAAGCTGGAGCACCGCTGGATCGCTCCGCGCCGGACGATCATAGACCTACTGCCAGCCGGTGCCGGACTCCGTCGCAGCGGTTCGATCACCTGGCCCGCGAGCCAATTCAAGATGAGCCTGGCCGGATTTGAACACGTGTTCGCACACGCCATCGAAGTTCATCTACCGGGGGAAATGACCATCCGCGTCGCGCCGCCGATTGTCACGGCCCTTCTGAAAATCATTGCCTGGGTAGATGACCCGTACCGTCGCGCCAAGGATCTTCAGGATATTCGTATCGTTCTGCGCCGCTACGAACAGGAGAGTGATCGGCTGTTTTCTGATGCTGTGTTCAATGCGGACCTTCCCGATTTCGAATTCGCCAATGCATTTCTCCTCGGTGTTGATATGCTCGCCTTGGCGACCGGCGATAGCGCCTGCTTCGTGGAGCAATTTCTCGGACGCCTTCGGGCCCAGGACGAGGAAGGACGCTTCGATGACGAATCAGATTTTGGTATGAGAAGCCTTCGCGGCCAAATCCGGGCGTTCAGGAAAGGCTTCACCGGAGAATGATGCATCGCGACCTTGCGCTTCACCGCAACTGTTTTCAGAAACTATCTTCAGCTGTGGTCGCTGTTGAGACGCAGGCGCGAGCGCTCGATGCAATAGGCTTCGCCCTTCGCTCGCCACACGGCGGGTTCGAATCGGTCAAGCCCCGAAGTTAACCCGCAAACGCGTTCGACCCGGACCTCCTGCGTGTGAAGCAAGCGGTCCATCCACTCCATAGCTGGATGAAATGATCGGCGAAGAGAGCCGGCCGAGCTCCATGGCAGCCTCGGTCCATGCCCTGGCATGCCGGCATCTTTTCGTCGGCATGCCGGGCGGCGGCAGGCAACCTGGCCGCGCCAAAGGATCAGGAGACAGAGGTCTCCGTAATCCCTTCAAACGCCATCTCATCGCCCTTCTGCGTAGCCGATGCGCCAATAGCCCCCACCGGCAATTCCACAATCGAATCCGCCATCAGACAAAACGACACCCGCCACGGCCGCACATCGCGCACGACCTTCCGCACCACATTCTTCTTGTCGATGTAAACCAGATCCAGCGGAAACTTCATGAAGAACGTGTGGACGCCTTCGCAAGGCACAATCCACAACCCCTCCCCCGCCCGCAGCTCTGTATGCTTCAGAAGCCCCGTGGTCCGCTTCGCACTGGTATCGGCGATATCAATCGCCTCACCCAGCACAGTCCCGCGCGTGACATTCCGGAGCCGGTATTTCACGCGCCAGCCTACTCCACCCGGTAATTTGGCGCTTCTTTGGTGATGATCACGTCGTGCACGTGACTCTCTTTCCACCCGGCGGGCGATACACGAACGAACCGCGCATTTTTCTGCAACTGCTCGATCGTCCACGTCCCGCAATACCCCATGCCGGCGCGAAGCCCGCCCACCAGCTGATAAACCAGATCCGACAGGGGCCCTTTCGACGCGACGCGCCCTTCAATGCCTTCCGGCACCAGCTTCTGCGTCGGATCAAGACCATACCGGTCCGTCTTCCCGCTCGACATCGCCCCCAGCGATCCCATCCCGCGATAGGTCTTGAACGTGCGCCCCTGGAAAAGAATCGTCTCACCCGGGCTCTCATCGGTCCCTGCCAGCAGGCTGCCGATCATTACCACATCCGCGCCCGCCGCAATCGCCTTCGTCACATCGCCCGAGAACTTGATCCCGCCATCCGCAATCAGCGGAACTCCCGCCGGCCGCGCGGCTTTACTGCATTCCGCAATCGCCGTCACCTGCGGCACGCCCGCGCCCGAAACGATTCGCGTCGTACAAATCGAACCCGGCCCGATCCCGACCTTAATACCATCCACGCCGAGATCGATCAGCGCCTTCGCGCCCTCATAAGTCCCTACGTTGCCTGCGATTAGCTCAAGAGATGGCATCCACTTCTTGAGGGCCTTCACGGCCTCCATCACGCGAAGGCTGTGCGCATGGGCGGTATCGATCGCGATCACGTCTGCCTTCATCGCCACCAGCGCCTCGGCGCGCTCCATATAATCGCCCGTCGCGCCAATCGCCGCGCCTACGCGCAGCCGCCCCTGCGAATCTTTCGCCGCGTTGGGATATTTCAGTTTTTTCTGGATATCCTTGACCGTGATCAGGCCTTTGAGGATGTAATGGTCGTCCACCACCAGCAGCTTTTCCACACGATGCTGATGAAGGATCGCCTCCGCGTCTTCAAGCGTGGTGCCGACGGGAACCGTAATCAGGTTCTCCTTCGTCATCACGTCCGCGATTGGCATGTCGAACCGCGTCTCAAACCGCAGATCGCGATTGGTCAGAATTCCGACCAGGCGTCCATCCGCCGCCGTCACCGGCACGCCGGAAATCCGGTAGCGCTGCATCAAATCCAGCGCGTCTGAAATCTTCTTATCGGGCCGGATTGTGACCGGGTCCACAATCATCCCGCTTTCACTGCGCTTCACGCGATCGACTTCTTCCGCCTGCTTTTCGATCGACATGTTACGGTGAATAAAGCCGACTCCACCCTGTTGCGCGAGCGCGATCGCTAAGTGGGACTCGGTGACTGTGTCCATGGCGGAGCTGACTACGGGAATGTTGAGAGAAATACCGCGCGTCAGCCTGGTTCGTGTGTCGGCTTCTCCAGGGAGAAGCTCGCTGTGGGCTGGTACCAGAAGTACGTCGTCGAATGTGAGACCTTCGGGGATCGTTTCAGGGATCATCTTCGGTCATTTCAGTTTAACCTGCGACCC
>DASYCD010000243.1:0-5597 GCA_036500405.1 Bryobacteraceae bacterium | reverse complement strand
GTGCAGACCCACGGGATAGCTATCGGAAATATCAGGCGGGATGCGGAACGAGCCGCCCTGCGTCGTTCCAATGATGCGATATCCCCGCCCAGACGACCCCACCTCTGCCCGCCAGATCCACAAGACATGCTCCAGCGCCTTCGATTGCCGCTTCAGCTTTACCGAAAATTCCAGCGGCGACGCAAGCGAAACGGTCTGGCTGGCAGGCCCGGTGATATCAAATGGAACCTTATCGGGATTACTTTCCACGTCCTGCAATTGCAGATCCTGCTCGCGCGACGCAAATTTAAAGCTCTTCAGCATGCCCGCCTTCGTTCCCTCGCGCGAAATATGCAGAATCCAGTCATGACCGGAATCGGGCGGCGTCGCGGTACACGTTTCGCCCTTGCAGGCATCTTTGATCTTCGTGTGCTCGCCGTTGATGGGATTGACCCACTCGGCATCGTAACCGTGCTTCTCCACCGTCAGAGTCACCGGCCCCGGATGCTCGACATATATCACATATTCGATGCCCTCCAGTTGCAGCCCACGCCCGTTGTCCACGTCGAAAAACGGCTCCAGCTCCCAGTGGCGCGTCGAATTCATCAGCTCATACCAGGCCTTCATCGCCGTGGCGGACGCCTCATCCGGGATCACTGCCGCCGGATATTGTCCGTCCATCGTGGAGTTCCAGAGATGATGGCGGAACGCGTCGGCCGTCGAATCTCCAGCGCTGAAATTGTTGATCGCCGGCAATGGATAGAGCTGCTGCTCAATGCCGCTGATCGCATCGTCTGACGTCTGATACGAGCGGATCTGCGTCCAGCTCCGGTCCGGCAGCGCGGCGGATGTTACCAGGGTTCTCGTCGTCGCAATGTGATGGTAGGTATCCATCGTCTTCAGATAACCGGCGATTTCGGCCAGCAGCGCAACGCCATCGGGCTCGTCCTCCCAGGCTTCAATCCCGTCCCACACCACATCGAAAGCCGAGAGACGCGACAGAGCGTAGGTAAACCAATCCCGGCGGTCGTTATCGGATGGCAGCAGCTTCGTCATCACGCCCGGCCCGAAGAACGCGAGATCGATCATAATGCCGTGTTGATTGGCGTACAGGATCTTCTCTTCAGCAGCGCGAAAAAATTCCGGCTTCCGGAAGGAATCGGCCACCGAGGAATCCACCAGCGTGACGGCCAAATGGTTGAAGTGCTGCGCCGCGCGCTGATCCACCAATGCTTTCCACCGCGCCGCGTCTATCGCGGCAAAGCCCGGCACCACCCCGCCCATGTAGAGATAAGGCGTGTAGTTGATGCCATCCACCAGCGCGAAATGATGCAGATTCGCCGGGCGCAGCGAGCCCGGATGCGACGGATTATCGGTGGCAGTGATCTCGCCCTGCTTACCGGCAAATCCGGCGGCAGTGCCGGTCAGCCGGTAGGCATGCTTTCCCGCTTCGGCGGGCGTATAGCGAATCACCCAGCGCGCGCCGCCATCCCAAAACGCACGCGCCAGAAACGTGTTCGATTTCGGCGAACGGAATTCCGCCTGGAGATCGAGCGGCTTATCGGTGGGCGCGCCCGGAACATCGAACACGAGCTCGCACGGCGTAAATTCCTGCGTGGGAGGACAAACAGTCTGGGCAGATGCAGCCGCGCAGGCCACTGCCAGAGCGGCGAACAGCCGGACCTTCATATGTTCAGTGTACGGGTACGAAACGCTCCGGGTTTCCCATCAGGCTTTCGATTGCGCGCGATACCACTCGAGCGTTTCGCGCAGCCCGGCTTCGAACGTCCACTTCGGCGCATGGCCGAGTTCGCGGACGGCGGTTGTCGTATCGGCCTGCGAATCGCGCACATCGCCGGAACGCGGCGGTCCGTAGTTCGCGGGAATCGAGACGCCTTCGAACTTCTGCAGCAGCGCCCAGGCTTCGTTGAGCGTGATCCTTCCGCCGTTACCCGCGTTGAACACCTGGCCCGAAGCGCTGGATGGCGCCGCGGCGGCTTTCAGGTTCAGCCCGACGACGTCTTCCACGAAAGTGAAGTCGCGGGAAGTCTCTCCGTCCCCAAAAATGGTCGGCGTGCGCCGCTCCAGAATCGAGGTGATGAAAATCGAAAGCACGCCGGAATATTGGCTCGTGGGATCCTGGCGCGGGCCGAAGACGTTGAAGTAGCGGAGGCTGATCGTTTCGAGCTCGAAGCAGGACGCCCAGACCGAAAGATAATATTCGCCCATCAGCTTCTGCGCCGCGTACGGCGATTTCGGCAGAGGCCGCATCGTTTCCACTTTCGGCAGCACCAGCGTGTCGCCATACGCCGATGACGACGCCGCATAAATCACCCGCCGCACGCCCGCATCCTTTGCCGCGCGCAGCACGTTGAACGTGCCGTTGATATTGACGTCGTGCGAGGGAATCGGGTCCTTGATGGAACGCGGCACGGACGGAATCGCGGCTTCGTGGAACACAACCTCCACGCCGTCCATCGTCTTCCGCAGCGCATCGTAGTCGCGGATATCGACATTGCGGAAGTCAACCGATCCGCGGATTTCCTCGATATTACGCTCGTAACCCGTCAGCAGGTTGTCCACAATCGTGACGCGGCTCGCGCCGTTCGCGAGAAGACCCCGCGCCAGCGCGGAACCGATAAACCCCGCTCCGCCAGTCACCAGAAAATTACTCATGCTTTGTAGCTTCCCTCCGCTGCTTTCCTCATGGTTGTGATCGAGCGTTGCGCGATCGCGTCTGCGCCGGTCGAAAAATCGAATGCTTCCACCGATACCCAGCGCCGGTAATTCAGTTTTTTCAGCATAGCGAACAAAGGCGCGAAATCGTACGTTCCAGCGCCCGGGTGGTCGCCATTCATTTCATTCACATGCACATGGCGAATCAGGTCGTAATACTGCTCGACGAGCTGGTCGTGCGGCTTGGTTTCGTCCTCCGCGTTGTGCGTATCGAACATCGTCGCCACACCCGGGCTGTTGATTTCGCGCACCACCGCCGCCGCTTCGGCCAGCGTGTGGATCACGTCGCTCTGGGAGAGCGGCAGGGCTTCCACCAGAATGGTCACCCCGCGGTCGGCTGCATGATCCGCAATGCCGGCGAGCCCCGCGACATAGTTGCGTACCGCTTCAGTGGCCGAAATGCCGCCGGTGGACGAGCGCTGTTTCGGTGAGCCGAACACCATGACGCCGTGCTCATCGGCGTCATCCGGCGAAAGGTCGGCGCAGAGATCGATCAGACCGTCCACGTACTGCCAGCTGCGTTCGCGAAGCGCGAGATCGGGCGTTGTAACGTGCACCGGGAACGGCACCACCAGCAGCCAGTGCAGGCCGACGAATTCCAGACCTTCGCTCGCCATGATGTCGCGCAACTCGCGCCGTTGGGCGGCCCGCAGAGCGAGCGGATCTTCCCCCAACGTAAAGGGCGCCAGTTCGATTCCCACATAGCCCGCCTCGCGCAGAACGCGGCATTGCTCCGCGAACGGGCGCTTGTCGAACGCCTCATTGCACATGGCATAGCGGAAGGAATCAGGCATTGGTCCTATTATGGCCGTGCGATCCATGCCGCCGCGGCGTCCAGCGTGGGGTCGCCTGCCCCAGGCTCTACCTCGACGTCGGGAGTCACGCCGTTTCCCTCCAGAACGTGCCCGCCCGTCGACGTGAAGCTTGCCGTTGGGTACTGAAAACCGTCGCCATTCGGCAGGCGGATGATGTCAGACGGCAACGCGGCGCCTGCGCTGCGTGTTCCGAAGATGCGGGCACGCTTGAGGTCCTGCAGGCCCTGGGCAAGAATTTCCGTGGTGGATGCCGAGCCGGCGTCCAGCAGAATGGCAAGCTTGCCGCGATAGACATCGGGACGCGGGAAGATCGCAAATTTCAGGGAGGTGTCGCGCATCTTCATGACGCCCAGTTGCTGGCCGCTCTCGCCCACGAAGAAGCCGGCGATTCCCATCGCCATGATGCCGATGCCGCCGGGATTGCCGCGCAAATCGAGAATCACGCCCGGAGCTTTCGCGAATTCCTTCATGGCGGCTTCGAATTTGGGAATTACGCTTACGGGATCGAGGAATTCGTTAAAGCGGATGTAGCCGGCGCCACCGGGGAGCATACGGGATTCGAAGACCAGACGCGATTCCGGCAGATTGCCGAATTGCACGGCCGTGCCTTCGGAACTGACCGACGGGGCGGCCTTGTATCGCTCATCGGAAACGATTGCGTAATGCGACATCCCCAGCTTGCCCACCATCTCGCGCATCACGGCCCGCACGTCGGCAACGGACTTCGCGGCTTCCACCTTCGCACGGTAGGAATCGTGAACGGCTTGCCAGTCGAGACCGTGGAACTGCGGGTCGGGGTTGTGGTCCCGCACCGTACTCCAGACGAGTTCAAACGAGGAGAGCTCGGTTTCGCGTTCCTTCGACGTCATGTCGGCGGAAACGGAAATCGTAAAGAGCAGCGCGAGGCTGACGGAGAGGCGGACTGGGAAGGTTTGGAACACTTCTTGCGATACTAAAGCCATTATGGCCGACCTCATGTGGGATCAGATCGAAGACATCGCGTACGAGCTCTACGAACTCCAGCCCGATGTCGATCCGCTTACGGTGCGCTTCACCGAAATGCATAAGTGGATTACCGAACTGCCGGACTTCGCTGACGATCCGGCCAAATCGACCGAAGGCAAGCTGGAGGCGATCCAGATGGCCTGGCTCGAAGAGTACAAGGAAAATCACTAACCATGTCGACGCGGCGCGAATTCCTTTGCGCCGCTGCCGGAGCGCCGCTCGCGCTTCGTGCAGGCTCCAAGCCGCGGAACTGCATCGTCATTGTGCTGAACGGCGGAGCTTCGCATCTCGATACCTGGGATCCGAAACCGGATGCGCCGAGCGACGTTCGCGGCCCGTTCCGCGCTATCCGCACGAATGTACCGGGCATTCAGATCTCGGAGATCTTTCCGCGCATGGCGAAGTGCGCGGACCGATATGCGCTGATCCGATCCGTCTACAGCGCTGCCAGCCCGCACAGCCACGAAGAAGCCCTGCGCCCGATCGACGAAGCCACTCGCGGCTTCACGGCTCTCTCCGGGCTTAACAGCCTCGGCCGCGCTCGTGAGCTCATCGAGTCCGGCACACGCCGAATCCGCGTCGATATGTACGAAACAATCTTCCATCAGCCGACATGGGACAGCCATGGGGTCCATCCATTCAGCACCATCCGCGACTACGCGGAAACAGTCGCGCCCGCTTTCGATCTGGCGTTCACCCGATTGTTAGAAGATTTGCGCCAGTGCAGCCTGTTCGATTCCACGCTCGTGATCGCCCTGAGCGAATTCGGCCGCAGCCCCAGGATCAATCCAATGGGAGGCCGCGATCACTGGCCGCGTTGCCAGACGGTAATTGTCGCGGGCGGTGGAGTTCGAGGTGGTCAACTCATCGGCAGTTCAGACGCAATCGGAGCGGAGCCTAAGGACGATCCCCTCAGTCTGTCCTCGCTACCGGCATCGATCGCCTGAGGGCTCGCCACAAATCACCAAAAAAGCCGATACCGTTTATCCCAACTATCCAGAGTGGAGAGCCAATTCTCCCAGCCGCGAAAATCATCAGTGCGGTATCCACAATGACTCTGAG
>DASYCD010000242.1:0-7149 GCA_036500405.1 Bryobacteraceae bacterium | reverse complement strand
GTTCGGGACGACATATCGTCTGATCAACTCGATTGCACTGCTTCAGGTGGCGACGATTCTGTTCAGCCGCGGCGATCTCTACATCCTGGGTGAAGCGTATGCGTTCGGCGTGGTGTGGAGCTTCTTCCTGAATTCGCTCGGTGTGGTGGTGCTCCGGTTCAAACGGCACGATCAGGAATACAAGCATCCGGGGAATATCACGATCAATGGGAAAGAGATTCCGGTCGGTCTGATTACGACGACGCTGGTGCTGTTCCTGGTGGCGATCGCGAATCTGGGCACGAAGAAGGTTGCCACGATCTATGGAATCGCATTTACGATTCTGCTGTTCGTGGTGTTCACGATTTCCGAACACATCAATGCCCGGAAATTGCACATCGAAGCGGGCGAGAAAAAGAAGGAACTCGAGGCGTTCAATCTGGACGCGCAGAGCGAGATCGACGACACCAGCGTGCACGCGCGGCCTGGATGCGTGATGGTGGCGGTTCGCGATTACTCGCAGATCTACCATCTGCAGAGCGTCCTGCGAAAGACGAATCTGCGGCGGCATGACATTGTGGTGGTCACCGTCCGCCTGATTACGGGGACGGGCGGTTACGATCTGCGCAACGAGCAGCTCTTCAACAGCTACGAGCGCGAGTTGTTCAGCCGCGTGGTGGAGATGGCGGAGAAGGAAGGCAAGACGGTGGATCTGCTGGTGGTGCCGGGGGTGCGTCCGTATGACGCGCTGGTGCAGACCGCGGTGAAGCTGAAGGCGTCGCGCATCGTCACAGGCGTTTCACCCGGCGTGGAATCGGGCGATCTGGCGATGAAGATCGGGCAGGCGTGGGAACGGCTGCCGGAGCCGAGGCCGACCCTGTCGCTCGAGGCGATTGCCCAGGGGCGTCCGACGACCTATGTGAATCTGGGACCGCATCCGCCGCGGTTGTGGCCGGAGGATGTGGAGCGGGTGCACGATTTGTGGCTCGAAGTTTCAAACCGCATGGGGTCGCATCTGCATCATCGCGATGTGGTAAGCGTGGCGCTGCGGCGGCTGCAGACGGATCTGAACGCTGAGCGGCGCGAGGATGTGTTCCTCGATTTCGATTTCGAGATGAATGCCGCGCACGGCATTGAAGTGGCCGGCGAGGACGAGGAAGAGTAGCTCCCCGGCTACTTCGCAGATCGAGCGGCGGCTAACGCTGCTGCCTGAGCGGACGGTTCGTATTCCATCACGGCTCCCTGCTTCCGGAGCGTTGCGGTGAGCGCGGCGGGGTCGATCGACTGCACTGATACGTTGTTTTCGATGGCGAGCTTTGCGGCGTCGCCCGCGGCCTGGCCGAGGATCATATACTGCGGTTCCATACGGACTGACGAGTACGCCACGTGGCTGGCGGAGAAGGCGACCGGCACGAGCAGATTCTCGGCCTCGGCGCGCTTCGGCAACATCACTCTGTAGGGAATCTGATAAGGCTTGACGGCGACCTGCATATCGCCTTCGTTTCGGACGAAGCCGCCGGAGACGATGCGCTCCACGTTGTGGGAATCGCTGTTGTAGGAACCCATGCCGATCGGGTCGGGCTTGGTCAGGTTTGTCTGGAGGTCCTGCTGGATCATCACGTATTCGCCGATCATGCGACGGTCTTCGCGGATGTAGAGCTGGCGCGGCCAGTGGTCTGTGTCGGTGAATTCGTTGGGGCAGAGTCCCCAGGAATTCATCTCGCGGCGGACGGCTTCGGGGACTGAGGGGTCATTTGCAAGGAAGTAGAAGAGGCCGGCCTGGTAGTTTTTGTGCGCCTGCCAGATTTCCTCGCGTTGGGCATAGGTGGCGTTGGGATACGTCCAGCTTCCGCCGATGTAGTCCGTGGAGAAAGCGCCGTTGTTGTTGACGTCGGTTGTGCCGTTAGGCAGATGATCGATCTTCATCAGCGTGCCGAGTGCGGGAGGTTTGCCTTCGGTTTTGGTGCGGGCTTCGATGAAGCGGGCGAGGAGTTCGTAACGGTGCGGATCGTAGGCGGCGGGTTTGGCGAAGGGGACCCGATCGGACGTCGCTGTGAAGCACATGCGGAAGTTGTAGGCCTGCACGGCTTTGTCGGCGGCGCCGGGCGGGGGCAGAGTGGCGGGGGTGATTTCGGGGAGGAGTTTGCCGTTGGCGTCTGTTGGTGAGACATCGATGAGGAACTGGTGGAACGGAGTTTTGTCGCGGACTCCGGCGAGTGATTCGCCATATTGCGCGCTGGATTCGCGGCCGTAAGTCCAGGTCACCCCGGACTGCGCCATGAGGTCGCCTTCGTAGCTGCTGTCGATGAAGATACGAGCGGTGAAGGTGTCGCCGTTCTCCATATGGATGGAGGTGAGGCGTGCGCCTTGTTTGGCGACGCCGTTTTTCTCGGCGAGACGTGAGTGCTCGATCAGCGTGACGCCTGCGCCATTCAGCATCTGGTGGAAGGTGTCCTCGGCGACGTGAGGTTCGTGGAGCCAGGAGACGTCTTGTCCATATGCGCCCACGTTGTAGTGTTTGCCGACGCGGTAGTAGAACTCGTACGCGTAGCCGCCAATGACTTCTTTCTTGCCGTAATCGGTCCAGCCGAGACCGCCGGAGACCATGCCGCCGACGTGCGTGGTGGGTTCGAGCAGCGCGGTTTTCAGGCCTTCGCGCGCGGCGGCGACGGCAGCGATCACGCCACCAGCGGTTCCGCCGTAGACTACGACGTCAAAATTATGTTCGGCGGCTGGGGCCGTGAGGGCGAGTGAAAGAAAGAGGGCGATCGTGAGGCGCACGTGCGTTAGTTTAGCGCTGCGGGATCGAAAATGCGCTTTTCGGGCGGCAGGGCCGTGAACGGGCTGTAGTCGGGTGTTTCGGTGAAGACGTCGGCGAGAGTGGCGGCGGTTTGATCCATCAGGTTGAGAGCGGGGATGTGGAAAATCTGAAAGATCGTCTTCAGAAGGCCGGGGATGCTGGTGTTGGTGTGCGAGACATAGTCGCGGCGCACCCAGGGACCTGCTGCGAGGAGGACGGTGCGGTGCGCGTCGATCAGATCGATGCCGCCCGCGGCGCTGTCCTCGGTGACGAAGACCGCCATCTCGCGCCACCAGGGTGAGTGCGAAAGATATTCGAGGATGCGGCCAACGGCAAGATCGTTATCGGCGACCCAGGATGCGGCATAGGGATAGCCGGAGTTGGGGCGCTCGTCACCGACGTGGTCGTTAGGAAGCGTGACGTAGAGAAATTGCGGGAATGCTTCTTTGCCGGATTTGTAGCGGGTGTTGAGCTCGGCGATGAGGCGGGAGGCGCGGGTCTGGTCGGAAATTTCGAACGAGAAGCCTGGATAATCGGCCGACGTGTGGCGATAGAGGGACGCCTGGATGGGGACATTGGTCAGGTATTGCGCCCCAGTGCCGCGCGTGGTATCGCCCTTCTCGACGCCCGGAAGTTCCAGGCCTTCCCCAAAGTTGCGGAAGGTGATGTGATTACGTTCGAGGTGATCCCAGAGCGTGCCGTTTTCCGGAATTTCTTCGGGCAGAACGCCGGCGCTGGTGCCGGCGAAGAGCAGGCGTCCAGGGGAGGAGTCATCGAGTTTGAACTGGCGCTGTCCTCCATAGGACTGGAACATGCCGCTCATGGTGAAGAGGTCCGGGATTACGCCGGTGAACCAGTGGTGGCCGTCGACGTCGGAATCGCCATCGGCGTAGAAGTTGTCGCTGAAGGCGAATTGTTTCGCGATCGCGTGCTGGTTGGGGGTGACCGCGGCGTCTTTGATGCTGAAGCGGACGCGGTGGCCATCGGCGAGACCGGAGAGACCGTAGCGGGCGAGGGCGGCATTGCCGAAGGCTTTGGAATTCGAAGCGCTGGGGATGTCGCCGAGGACTTCATCGTAGGCCCGGTTCTCTTTCACGATCAGGACAACGTGGCGGATTCCCGAAGGATACGACGACGGGAGACTGTTCTCCGTGAAGAAGCCGTTAGCGGAGAACGTGAGCGCGGTGAGCTTCTGGAGATCGCTCGCAGCGGGCATCGGGAATGTGGAGACGGAGCCGCGGTAGAAAGTCGAACGATTCTCGTCATCTTCCAGCGGACGGCGGGCATTGGTTCCGCTGCCGCGACCGCGCGCGTTCACAACAAAGACACGGCCGTCGGAAATTCCAACGCGCGTGGGGTAGAGGCCGACTGGCAAATGCGCGATCACGACGTTGCGAGTGGTGTCGATGACGCCGACTGCATTGATCCCGGCTTCGGCGACGAGCAACCATTTGGATGTCGGATCATACGCCATGCCGGCGGGGAGGAATCCGCGGAGCTGCTGAAGCCAGGGAACTCGCAGCGGGATGTTGCCGAGAATGCGGTGGTCTGTGGCTGAGATGACGGTGATGCTGTCCGAATGAGAGTTTGAGACGTAGATTTTGTCATCCACCGCGAGGATGCCAAAGGGCGCGCTGCCGCCCATCGCGGTTCCGGTTGAAATAGTAGCGCCCACTGCGGGGCCGGTGCGAATCCAGGCGGTAACGGCGGGCTTCGCCGTGTCGCGAACATCGATCACGCTGATCGAATTCGATTCGCGGGCGTTCGGGTCGCCGAGAGAGGATTCGGACGTCGGGAATGTGAGCGCCGGGAAGGAAAGAGCGTGCGATCGATCGGCGGCGACGCCGGGCAGCACATGGTAACGGAACATGCCGATGTTCGCGACATAGGCTGTGTTGCGATCCGGCGAAAGCGCTACGGTGACCGGCATGTGGCCGGTAGAGACTGAGGACATCACAGTGTACTTCTTTGTGTCGATTAAAACCAGGCGCTGGTTGGCCTGGTCGAGAACGTAGAGGATGTTGCGGACGGGATCGACGGCGAGGTCGGCGGTGTAGCTGTTGCGATATTGGCCGGAATCGACATCGACCATGCGGCGGCGGCCGCCGTCACCGGTATCGATCAGGCGAACCTTACCCGAGTCGCCCTCCGAAACCCAGATGTTTTTTTCGGAATCGAAGGCAATGCCGTAGGTGACGCCCTCCCAGCGGTCCTGGTCCTTTTTGGCCTTCGAGTCGTCATCATCCTTCATGGCGGACCAGAAGAGGCGCTCACGCCATTCGCCCTTGCGGGGCTCGATGATACCCACGCCGAAGCGTTCGAAGCCAGTTTCCGCGACGCCGATCAGGCCTTTCGGGCTAATGGCGAGGCCAAAGGCGCCGGGGCCCACGTCGATCTGATTGCCGAGGGGTTTGAGGGCGCGCCCGCCAGGGAGGATGGTGACGTCGCCGGATGTGTGCGCGTAGTTGAGGCCGCCTGGCGGATTGAAGTTTTCCGCAAGGCCAGGAAGGACCGCGAACGCGAGGCAGGCTGCGGCGCAGGTGCAAATGGCGGAGAGCGGCTGCACTTCTTTTATTGTCTCTCCGATATTGTCTTCCCCCGACGATTCGTGCGGGGAATTTATACTGAGTTTGCGCGATGACTTCAGGTTTCACGGGCTCCGCGGCCGGCAAGAGCCGGAGTGCGGTCAGGCAGTTTTTCCGGCCCGGTGGGACGCTGGCAGAGGCGCATCCGTCGTTTGAGCTGCGCGCCGGGCAGATGGAAATGGCCGAGGCGGTGGATGCGGCGCTGGCCGACAATCGCAAATTGGTTGTGGAGGCCGGGACCGGGACGGGGAAAACCCTCGCATACCTGGTACCCGCGCTGCTTTCTGGGCGGCGCGTGGTGATTTCCACCAATACGAAAGCGCTGCAGGAGCAGCTTTTCTTCCGCGATATTCCGTTTCTCGAAAAAGTGTTCGACCGGCCGCTGCAGGTTTGCTACATGAAGGGCCGCTCGAACTATGCGTGCCGGCAGAAGATTTATGAGGCCGACAATACGCCGGTGCTCAGCGGATTCGAGGAAGTGGCGGATTTTCAGATTATTCAGGAGTGGGAGAAGACGACGGAGACGGGCGACCGGGCGGAAATTGCGACGCTGCCCGAAAACAGCACGGTTTGGGCGAAGATCGATGCGCGGTCGGATCTGTGCGCCGGAACGAAGTGCAGCCAGTACAACCGCTGCTTCGTGACGATGATGCATCAGCGGGCCGCCGAGGCCGACATCATCATCGTGAACCATCATTTATTCTTCGCGGATCTGGGGGTGCGGCGAGGAGAGCAGGCGCAGATTCTGCCGGATTACAATGCGGTGATCTTCGATGAAGCTCATGAGATCGAAGATGTGGCTGGTCAGTATTTCGGGTTTGGAGTGAGCACGTACCAGGTGCTGGATCTGCGGCGGGATATCGCGGCGCTGTCGAGGATCCGGCGGTTCGGGTCGGAAGAGCTGGACCGGATTCTGACGCGGCTGGAGGAAGTGTCGCTGAATTTCTTCGGCCGGTTGCCGGGCGAGGACGGGCGTGCGACGTTCAACGGACGCGATGAGTTCCGGGCACTGTACGGCGAGATTTATCAGGATCTGCTGGCCGCGTTTGAGCTCCTGGCGGGACACCTCAAGCTGATTGCGGAGGCGCCGCAGGAGGTCATCCCGCTGTTCCGGAGAGCGCTCGAAATGCGGGAAGCGCTGCAGTTGCTGATCGACGGGGAGAATCCCGGGTACGTGTACTGGACGGAGCGGCGGAGCCGGGGAATTTTCCTGCAGGCGACGCCGATCGATGTGGCCGATCTGCTACGTGAGCATCTGTGGAGCAAGGTGGATGCGGCGGTGCTGACATCGGCGACGCTGGCGGTTGCGGGAAGCTTCGAATATGTGGAATCGCGGCTGGGGCTGGGCGACGCCCGGACGCTGATTGTGCCGAGCCATTTCGATTACCAGTCGCAGGCGCTGCTCTATATTCCTCAGAATTTGCCGCCGCCGTCGAGTCCCGCATGGGTGAAGGCCGCCAGCGAGGAAATTGTGCGAATCCTCAACGCGAGCCGAGGGCGGGCGTTTGTGCTGTTTACCAGTTACATGCAGATGCGGCAGATTCACGACCGGGTGAGTTTCATGGTGGAATATCCCGTGCTGACGCAGGGGACGGGGCCGCGAACGGCGCTGCTGGATGAATTTCGGAATACGCCGAACTGCGTGCTATTCGCGACATCGTCGTTCTGGCAGGGCGTGGATGTGCCGGGGGAGCAGTTGAGCTGCGTTATTATTGATAAGTTGCCGTTTGCGGTGCCGAGTGATCCGGTTGTGGATGCGCGGATCCGCAATGTGCGTGAAGCGGG
>DASYCD010000241.1:0-7132 GCA_036500405.1 Bryobacteraceae bacterium | reverse complement strand
TCAAGGGCAACAAATGGTCCGTGCGCTTCCGGCGGGCCAGCATGGATTTCAGTATCCCGATTGTCACCGGTACTTTCAAGGATGGATCCGCGCCCCAATACAGTTTTCAGAAGGTGGGACTGAATACCGCTGGGGATTTCCTCGAAGGACAAAAGACGGTGCTCGGCAAGATATCCGGCGGCGACAGCGAGACCACCATCTTCGTCGTGATCTCGCTGAAAGTGCTCGAATAGCGGCCATCCGCCCCCTGCTTCCTGATAAAATTGGACTTTCCCCTTTCAGGAGGCCGAATGGCAGAAATTTCGCGGCGCAGGTCGGTCGCGGTGAACGTGGGCGGGATCAAAGTCGGCGGATCGAACCCGATTGTTGTCCAGTCCATGACCAATACGGATACGGCGGATGTCGCGTCCACCGTCAACCAGGCGATGGCGCTGGCCCGCGCGGGTTCTGAACTGGTCCGCGTCACCGTCAACACGGAAGCCGCCGCGGCCGCCGTTCCGAAGATTGTCGATACGCTCGACGCCTTCGGGGTCCGGGTGCCGATCATCGGCGATTTTCACTACAACGGCCATCTCCTGCTGAAGAAATACCCGGCCTGCGCCCGCGCGCTGGCGAAATACCGGATCAATCCAGGCAACGTCAATATCGGCAAAAAGCACGACGATAATTTCCGCACCATGATCGAGACGGCTATCGAATATGGCAAGCCGGTACGGATCGGCGTGAACTGGGGTTCGCTCGATAGCTCCCTGCTCACGCGCCTGATGGACGAAAACAACAAACTGGCCGAGCCCAAAGACGCGCGCGAGGTGACCCTCGAAGCCATCGTGCAAAGCGCCCTGCTTTCGGGTGAGGCCGCGGTTCGCTATGGCCTCGGGAAAGACCGCATCATCCTTAGCGCCAAAGTCAGCACGGTGCAGGATCTGGTGGATGTCTATCGCTCAATGTCGGCGCGCTGCGACTTCGCGCTGCATCTTGGTCTGACGGAAGCGGGACTTGGAGCGAAAGGTATTGTTGCCACTACTGCCGCGCTCTCTATCCTGCTGCAGGAGGGCATCGGCGATACGATTCGGGCTTCGTTGACGCCGCTGCCGGATGGCGACCGCACCGATGAAGTGATCGTCAGCCAGCAGATTCTGCAATCGCTCGGGATCCGCAGCTTTACGCCGCAGGTGACCGCATGTCCCGGTTGCGGCCGCACCACCAGCACGTTCTTCCAGGACATGGCGGATCAAATCCAGACCTATCTGCGCGAGAGCATGCCGGCGTGGAAGGAACGCTATACGGGCGTCGAGACGATGAAAGTAGCGGTGATGGGCTGCATCGTCAATGGGCCGGGTGAATCGAAACATGCCAACATTGGTATCTCGCTGCCCGGTACGTTCGAAGAGCCTGTAGCGCCTGTGTACGTGGATGGCAAGCTTTTCGTCACGCTGCGCGGCGAGGCGATCGTCGCGGAGTTTATCGAAATTCTGAACCAGTATGTGGCGTCGCATTATGCGGCCGCCGAAGAACCCGTCACCGTCTGAGGCCACATGCCCCGCTACTACACGCTTCGCGAAGCTCGCGCTGCTTTGCCGGTCATTGGCCGTGATGTGCGCGAGGCGGTGCATGCGCACAGCCGCTACCAGGAGGGCGATGAAGCATTGAAGGCGCTGAGCCAGCGCATCCTGATGAACGGGGGCACCGTTGTAAATACGGCGGGCGCCGAAGCCTGGAAATCGCAGCGTGATTCCGGCGCGCAGGCGCTCAAGGCGTTCCTCGAACGAATGGAAGAGCGGGGCGTGCTGGTGAAAGATCTCGGCGTGGGCCTCATCGATTTCCCCACTCTTTATCGCGGGCGTGAAGTTTACCTCTGCTGGCGGATGGATGAAGACGATATCGATTTCTGGCACGGTACGGACGAAGGTTTCGCCGGGCGCAAACTGATCGACAGCGATTTTCTTTCGCACCACAGTGGAGATTCGATATGAAATGGACGTTGGGTGTTGCCGCGCTCGGCTGTGGCGCTGTTCTGATTGCTCAGCAGGCGGCGCGTCCGCTCCACCTCATTCCGGCGGCCGGTGTTCAGGTTTCTGACGCCGATCAGAAAGCGCTCCGCAGCGGACTCACGCGTCTTCAGGGGCGCATTGATGCGCTTAAAGGCAATCCGCGGCTTCCCGATGTGCAGATCTTCGAGAAGGCGGTTCGTTACGCGCTCGATGGCAACGAATTTTTCAAAGCCGAAGAAGTGTTCCGCGGCAAGGAACTATTGCGCATGGGACTGGAGCGCGCCGACCAGCTTTCGCATGGCGACGCTCCGTGGACCCGCGCCACTGGTCCCGTGGTGCGGGGCTATGTTTCGAAAATCGATGGCAGCGTGCAGCCTTATGGGCTTGTTGTGCCGCCCAGTTACGGGGCTGACAAGCCGCACGCCTGGCGCGTGGATACCTGGTTCCACGGCCGTTCCGAAGACCTGAGCGAAGTCAATTTTCTCTGGGATCGTATTTTCAACATCGGGCAGTTCCACCCGGACGACACGATCATGCTGCATCTCTACGGCCGCTATTGCAACGGCAGCGTGTTCGCGGGGGAAGTGGATCTCTTCGAAGCGTTGAACGATGTGAAAAAGAATTTCCACGTGGATGAGAACCGCATCCTGGTTCGCGGTTTCTCGATGGGCGGCGCTTCGGCGTGGCACATCGGCGCGCACTATGGCACGGATTTCGCGGCGGTCGCGCCCGGCGCGGGTTATGCGGAGACGATGGAGTTCACCGGCCAGACGCGCCGCGGTGTTCAGCCGACCTGGTTTGAAGACAAACTGCTCCATCTGACGAACGCCACCGATTATGCCGCGGATTTTTTCAATGTTCCGGTGATTGCCTATAACGGCGATAAGGATGCGCAGCGTCAGGCGGCCGACATCATGGAGAAAAACATGGCGGCCGAGGGGCTCACGCTCTCGCGCGTGATTGGGAAAGATATTGGCCACGCTTACACGCCCGCTGCGATGGCGCAGATCAATGAAATGCTGGATGCGATCGCGGCGAGGGGGCGCGACGAGTGGCCTCGCGAGGTCCGGTTTACGACGTGGACCCTGAAATACAACCGGATGCGATGGGTCGTGGTGGATGGCCTCGAAAAGCACTGGGAACGCGCGCGCGTGGATGCTTCGATTGAAGGCGATCACACGATTCAGGCGAAGACGTCGAATGTTTCGGCTGTGAGTTTTGATTTCGGTGTGGGCGCTCGCATGCTGAATCCCGCGTCGAAAGTTACGGTGGTTCTCGACGGTCAGACGATTGCGGCGACTGGTCCGCTGAGCGACGGCGCGTGGACTGCGCACTTCCGTAAGACCGCTGGCAAGTGGGCTGTCGCCACGGACGATACGAGCGCTCTTCTCAAACGCCACGACCTGCAGGGCCCAATTGACGACGCGTTCTTCGATAGCTTCCTGATGGTGTCGCCGACGGGCGCGCCGATGAATGAAACCGTCGGTAACTGGACGAAGTCGGAAGAAGCGCACGCCATCAAAATGTGGCGCACCCAGATGCGCGGCGAGGCGCCGGTCAAAAACGATACCGATGTAACCGATGCCGATATCGCCGCGAGCAATCTCGTGCTGTGGGGCGATCCGCAGAGCAACAAAATTCTCGCGCGTTTTGCGGATAAATTGCCCATCCGCTGGACAGCCGATTCCGTCACGCTGGGCACGCGTAAATTCGCAGCGGCAACGAATGCGCCGGTGCTGATTTATCCGAATCCGCTGAATCCCAAAAAATATGTTGTGATCAACAGTGGCATGACGATGCGCGAATATTCGGAATCGAATAACGCGCTGCAGGTGGCGTATTTGCCCGATTATGCGGTGGTGGATCTGACCACGCCGCCCGATTCGCGCTGGCCCGGAAAGATCGCGGCAGCGGGATTTTTCGACGAACAGTGGCAGTTACAGGCGAATGACGGCAAATAAGGGGCCTGTACCCCTGCCTGGGCGGAAATTCGTCTAACATAGTGCCATGACTTCTCAACCTGGGAAGCTGCTCTGCGCACTTGCGTTATTTCCGCTTCTTCTCTCTGCCCAACTCGACACCGATCGGACTGCGGGAGGGGGGCTCGTTTCGCAGCCCAAAGAAAAGCCGGCGAAAAACCTGATGAACCTGGACGAGCTGAATACGCTTGACCGGAAGTTCCGCCAGGAACTGGACACCGCCCAGCAGGCGGAAGACGGCGAGAAATTCGCCGACGCCGCCCAACAATTCGGGCAGGTTTCGGATGAAGTGGATGCTCTGCTGAAGCGAATCGCCGTGGCGTCATTCCCAAAGAACAGCAAGATGACGGTCAACGGAGAGGAAAAGCCGGTGACGCCTCAGCTCGAAATGGACTACTTCAGCCGCACGCGAGATAAAGCCGACGCGGGAAAAGCCGAGGCGGCTGCGCTCAACACCGTGGCCGGCATTCAGAAGCAGGCAGACGATCTGCTGCAGGCAAAGAGATATCCCGACGATCTCGAGATGTACAAGAAAGCCGCCGGCGCTCTCGGCGAGAACAAAACGAAAATTCGCGACGATAGTTACAAGTTTTTCCTGGCGCGTCTGGTGAATGGGCAGAAGGAAGCCGTCACCAGTTACTGGTCCGGTGAGTTCGGGCGGCTCCGCGATCAGTACAACAAATCTACGGATGATAAGCTGACTCCGGCACAGGTGCGTGACATCATCCAGGGAGTCATGAAGGAAATCAACGACAAGGGTTATCTCGACCCCGCGAAGCATCCGGACATGCCGCAGGATGCCCGAAATCTGTTCCAGACGCTGGCGGATGCCGGCAGCAAGTATCTGTCTCAGTTTCAGTGAAACGCGCGGAAATGTATCGGCGTCTGCGGGCGCAGAGCGGCCCCTGGGACGTGATCGTGGTGGGCGGCGGCGCGACCGGCGCCGGAGTTGCGGTCGACGCGGCATCGCGGGGTTATTCCGTGCTGCTGCTGGAACGGAGCGACTTCGGGAAGGGGACATCGAGCCGCAGCACGAAGCTGGTGCACGGCGGTGTGCGCTATCTCGAGCAGGGCAATCTCTCGCTTGTGATGGAAGCGCTGCGTGAGCGGGGTCTGCTGCTGCAGAATGCGCCGCATCTGGTCCGAAACCTTGCGTTCGTCGTTCCCAATTACGACTGGTGGGAGGCGCCGTTTTATGGCGTGGGTCTCAAAGTTTATAACCTTCTCGCCGGGAAATACGATTTCGGGCCGTCGCGAATTCTTTCGCGCGAGGAAACGCTGGCCCGCCTGCCCACGCTTCGGACTGAAGGTCTGCGCGGGGGCGTGGTTTATTACGACGGGCAGTTTGACGATTCGCGGCTGCTCATCAATCTGATGGCGACGGCGGCGGAACAGGGCGCCGTTGTCCTCAATTACGCGGAAGTCACGGGGCTCACCAAAGACGCGGACGGCTTCGTCAATGGCGTCCACGTTCGGGATCTCGAAAATGGTGAGCAGTTTTCGCTCGAAGGCCGCACCGTGGTTAACGCGACCGGTCCATTTACCGACAAACTGCGCCGCGACGCCGATCCGGCTTCGGCTCCGATGATTGCGCCAAGCCAGGGCGTTCACCTCGTGCTGGATGGCTCGTTCCTTGCGGGCGAGAGCGCCATCATGATTCCCCACACGAGCGACGGCCGCGTGATGTTCGCGATTCCGTGGCACGGGCACACGCTGGTAGGAACGACGGATACGCCGATTTCAGAATCCGTGCCCGAGCCGGTTGCGCAGCAGCAGGAGATCGATTTCATTCTCGATCAGCATCGTTCGATCCTGGCGAAGAAACCGACGCGCGCCGATATTCTGAGCGTGTTCGCGGGCATTCGCCCGCTGGTTCGTGAGGGCGATTCTTCAAATACATCGGCGCTTTCACGCGGCCATACCATTCGCGTGGAGAACTCGGGCATGATCACGGTGTGTGGCGGCAAATGGACCACGTATCGGAACATGGCGGAAGATTGCGTGGATCATGCCGCGACGCTGGGGCATCTGCCGGAGCGAGACTGCGTCACGAAGCACCTCAATATTCACGGGTTTCTTCCGAATGCGGAACGGCTGGGATCGCTGGCCGTTTACGGATCGGACGCCGCGGCGATTCAGGAGCTTGGACACGGCGAACGTCTGCATGCGGCTTTGCCATATACGGAGGCCGAAGTGATCTGGGCAGCGCGCGAAGAGATGGCGCGCACCGTGGAAGATGTGCTGGCGCGGCGTATGCGCGCACTGTTTTTGAATTCGGCCGCTGCGATGGAGATGGCTCCTCGCGTGGCGGCTATTCTTGCGCGCGAGCTGGATCGCGATGCGGTTTGGGAAGCTGCGCAGGTGGCGGAATTCCGCAGCGTTGCGGCGGGCTTTACGGCAGCCGGTCCGGAAAATTCGAGATAAGCCCGTCTGCTCCGAGCGAAACCGCTTGCGCGATATCGCGGGGATCGTCCAGCGTCCACGTGAACACCTGAAGACCGGCCCGATGGGCCAGGTCTATAACGCCGGGTTCCAGGGAATCGAAACCGAAGCCCGCGTGCGTCGCCTTCGCGTCGAGCGCGAATCCGATTGGCGAAACGGGCACGCCATCCACCAGCGCGATCGTTTTCATCTCCGGCGCGAGTTCGCGGACGCGCAGCATTTCCGAATGAAAATAGGATGCGAGATAAGCCGGATGCGATCCCACGGACCCGAGCGCCTCTTTGACAATGCCGCGAACCTTCAGTTCGACCATGACCGCGGCCCGCCCATTGACGGTTTCGATCACGTCGGCCAGGATCGGGACGCCCGTCATCTCATCGCGCGTCAGTTCATGGACATAGCCGCGACGACCGGTTGTGCGGTCCACGCGGGCGTCGTGCATGATCATGAGGTAGCCATCGAGAGACCGGCGGACGTCTACCTCGACCACGTCCACGCCAAGTTCAATGGCTTTTTCGATGGACGCCAGCGTGTTTTCCGGAGCGTGTCCGGGCGCCCCACGGTGACCGATTTTCAGCATGCGGCCATCGACTTCCACGTAGCCTCATCGGGGCCTACGCTGAAACGATTCGCGCAGCGCACCAAAGGGAGACGCAGCAGCCGGGGTTCGGCTTCAATCTTTGCGAGGAGTTCCGCGTCGGACATTTTCATGTATTGCAG
>DASYCD010000240.1:0-2957 GCA_036500405.1 Bryobacteraceae bacterium | reverse complement strand
CCGCCGGTTTGCGACGTCAGGGTGAGCAGATTTTCCTCATCGTCGTTGTGCATGCCGAACGCGACAGTATCCATCGCGTAGATCGTGATCTGGTTGCGCAGCGCAAGCTCCAGCACTTCGCGCAGGCTCTTCTTGCTGGCGGAATCGTGTCCGTCGCCGATGATAATGACGACGCGCCGCGGCTGATACGGTTCGCCTTGCACAGTCTTGCGGTTCGTGCACGCCATGTAGAGAGCATCGAACAACGCCGCGCCGCCCGCGGGCTTTGCGCGGTTCAGCTTCTGCACCATCGCCTCAGGATCGCTGGCGGTGTCGACCGCCAGTTCCGCGTCGGTTCCGTAAGTGATCAGGTAGCCCGAATAACGGGGATCGCCCGGCATCAGGCTCCGCATCAGCTCGGAGGTGGATTCTTTGTACCGCTCCCACTGCACCTTCATGCGGTTGCTCATGTCGATCAGAAACCCGATGACGACCGGCTGCTGCTGTTCGTGGCTGAAGAAATCGATCTTCTGCTCCCGGCCTTCGTCGAAGATATGAAAATCGCTCTGAACAAGATCGGAAACGAATTTTCCCTTCGTATCGGTGACCGTCACCGGCACAATCACTTCGTTGGTGGTCGTGCCGAAAGTGAGGCCGCCCTGCGGGGAACCGGAAGTTTCGCCAGCCGCCGATTGCGCGAGGCAGGAGCCTGCCGAAAAGACAGTGATCGCGGCGGCCGCCAGGCAGAGCCGCGCTTTTCCGGACGTGGATGCAAATATCCGCATGAATCTGGAACCTATTGTACCTGCTTACGCGTCCGACCCCTGAATCGTTGCTACCCTGTAGCCTTTTGACACTCGGAGCCGTCTATGCCTGTAGTATCCTGAAGTGTTCGGAACGAACTCTTTACGCCGAGGTAAACCTCCCATGTCTTTTCGATTTAACCCTTTAACGCTGGCGGCATGCGCCGCGCTGATCTATTCAATACCTGGTTTTTCGCAGGCGGCCTTTGTGCAGGGCACGGTCAAAGGCCCTGACGGCAAGCCGATCCAGGGCGCAATTGTCCAGTTCGAAGACCCCGCAATGGCCAACAAGATCACGGCGAAGACGGATAAGAAGGGCCACTACATCTATTCGATGAAGCCCACCAGCTATATCGTCACCGTGACCGTGGATGGTCAGCTTCGAGCCAAGCAAAAGTATGAGGCGATCGGCGGTACCGGCGACCCGCTGGATTTCAACCTCCCGGGCGCGCAGCAGCAACAGGCTGGTGCGGCGGCCCCGGCTCCGGGCCTCACGGCGGCGCCCGCGGCTGCCGCTGGTGGCGGCGGTAAGGGCAGCAAAGAGGACCAGGAGGCGGAGAAAAAACGTGCAGAGGCGCTCGCCAAGAATAAGGCTCTGAACGATGCATTCGGCGCGGGCCGGGCGGCCGTCGAGGCCAAGAACTGGGACGAAGCCATCACCCAGTTGTCCAAAGCTTCCGAGCTCGGACCCACGCAGCAGGCTGTCTGGGCCAGCCTCGCCGAAGCCTATCAGGGCAAGGCGAAGAGTGGACCGTCAGCAGAAGCAGACGCGAGCTACCAGAAGGCATTCGGCGCTTATGACAAGCTGATTGAACTCAAGCCGGATGACGCGGGCAACTACAACAACTACGCGTTGGCTCTGGCGGCTGACAAGAAGCTGGATGACGCCAAGGTCAAACTCGCGAAGGCTGTGGAACTTGACCCTCCCGGGGCCGGCAAGTATCACTACAATCTGGGCGCGCTGCTGATGAACAGCAGCCAGACCGATGGAGCTCTCGACGAATTCAAGAAGGCCATTGCGGCCGACCCGAACTACGCCGAAGCTTACTTCTACCTGGGGTCCACCCTGATGGGTAAGGCGACGATGGACGCCAAGGGCGCGATGGTGGCGCCTCCCGGAACCGTGGAAGCGCTCCAGAAGTATGTGCAGCTGAAGCCGGATGGTCCGAATGCGGATTCCGCGAAGCAGTTGATCGCGGCTCTGGGCAGCACCGTAAACGTGAATTACAAGGACCCGAACGCGCCCGCTCCGAAATCGAACAAGAAGGGCAAATAGCAATCAAGGTCTGATCGATCACCGGGCGCCTCGCTTTCGAGCGGGCGCCCTTTTTTATGTTCAGCTACCTATTCAGGCTGATTCTGTTCTTTATCGGGATCTCGGTCCTTCAGTCCGTGATTCAGGCGGTGGTGCGCGCATTCCGCAGCCAGGGATCGCATAACGCTCCCGCCAGGGGCTCACAGCGAACCGCTCCGCAGAGCGCAGCTTCTTCCGGCGAACCTTCAGAATCCACCTTGCTTCATCAGGATCCGGTGTGTGGAACTTACGTGGCGGCCGCAAGCTCGCTGCGAAAGATTTCGGGTGGCAAGGTCTATCACTTCTGCTCGGAAGAATGCCGCAATCGTTTCAACGCCTGATGCGAAATCCACGTATCGAAGAGTTATTTGCCGGGTTGGCTCGCAGCGCAGGCCTGCAGGGGCTCATACGAAGTCTCGAGCAAACGGCCGGCGTGGCCGAAAAGCCGGCGCGTCGGCTTTCCGGCCTCACGCTCACCGCGAAAGCCGCATACGCGGCGCTGCTCTACCGGGCTACCGGGCGTCCGCTCGTTTTGGTTGTGGATGGCAACAAACAGGCGGAAGCGCTTTTCCCCGCCATCGGGACTTTCAGTGGTTTGCTGGACGTGACACAGCCGCCGCTGCTCGTACCGGCACTCGATGTGCTGCCGGGCCAGGCGATGTCGCCGCACGCCGATATTCTGGCGGCGCGCGCCGAGGCGTTCGACCGGCTTTCGAATGGCCAGGCGGGAATCGTCGTGATGCCGGTGGCGGCGGCGCTCACGCGCGTGAATCCGCCGGAATATTACCGGCAGCTCACGCTCACGCTTCGGTTGCATGAGGAGATTCCGCTCGACGATCTTTCGTCGCACCTCGAAAGTATTGGCTACGAACGGCACGATC
>DASYCD010000239.1:0-7194 GCA_036500405.1 Bryobacteraceae bacterium | reverse complement strand
GAGCTGCCGGTTTCGCCTGAGAAGAGCGAAGGCGGCGGCTTCTCGTGGGTTTTGTTCTGGCTGCTGCTGGCTTACATGAGCAACGCCATCGGCTTCGTTCCCCACACGGTCTTCTGGGTGGATTACATCGCGCGCGGGCTGGGACGCGGAGTCGTGACCGGCAATCACTATTGGATTCTACTGGGCATTTCCGCCGCCGCCGGACCGAATGTCGCGGGGTGGCTGGCCGACAAAATCGGCTTCGCGAACAGCATCCGGATCAGCCTGGCCGGGCTGGGCGCTGGTGCTCTCGTCTATTGGGGTCGGCTGCATGGCGATGGGAACCACGTCGCTGCTGGCCGGGCGGGTGGGAGAACTGGTTCCGGCCAGCGACCAGAAGCGAATATGGGGATGGATGACGATGGCGTTCGCGACCGCCCACGCCGAATCCGCAGCGAGCCACGACCGCTACCGCTCCAACCGTGAAAAGACTGGATGCTTTGTTCGCGAAAACCGGATCTGACCTCCATCAAAGACCCTATTGTCCATCGGGATTAATAAATTCTGCTTGACCTGATTGTTCGGCCAATATACACTAATCCCTATAGACATGGTCTTGATTGGTCAGTTTCGCTGTCGTTGTTGATCCCGCCCCTAGTCGCGTAGCAGTTCCCCTCGCAGCCCCCCCACCCATTTCAGGAGTGAATTTCGATGCGGTCCATCCGTGCAGTCGTTGGAGTTGTATTTGCCGCCAGCCTGGCGTTCGGCCAGGCGTCCCCAGGCGTTCAGCAGGAGATTGATCAACTGCGTCAGAAGCTCGATGAACTGGAGCAGGCGCAGAAGGTCGCCGCTCGCCAGAAGGAGATCTCGGACGAAGACGCCGCGAGCAAAGCGAAAAACGCCGCCAACGTCACTGCCGACACGAGCGGCTTTACGATTCGCGCCAACAGCGGCGACTTCATCCTAAAGGTGGGGGCGGATATTCAGATCGACAGCCGGTCGCCGTTCGGGGACGGAAGTACGGGACTATCTGATTCGATTCTGCTGCGCCGGGTGCGCCCTACGTTTTCGGGGACGGTTTATCAGTACGTCGACTATTACATCCGGCCGGACTTCGGCCAGGGTACGACCGTCATCTACGACGCCTATGCCGAATTGAAATATTTCAATCGCTTCAAACTGCGCGTGGGTAAGTTTAAGCCCCCGGTCGGGCTGGAGCGGTTGCAGTCGGACGACGACACCAGCTTTTCGGAACGCGGTCTGCCGACGCTGCTCGTGCCGAGCCGCGATATCGGGTTTCAGCTCAGCGGCGATCTGGTGAAAGGCCGGGCGAACTATGCGATCGGCGTCTTCAACGGCGTTCCCGATAACAGCCTGAGCGACACGGCGCCGAGCACGCATCGCGACTATGCGGGGCGAATTTTCCTGACGCCGTTTGCGACTGACAATGAGAGTCCGCTGCGCGGTCTGGGGTTCGGCATCGGCGCATCGTCGGGGAGCGTGGACGGACAGGCGTTGCCGTCCTACAAGACCTTCGGTCAGAATTCGTTCCTGCCGTTCGCGGCGGGCGTGATTGAAGCGGGACACCGCACGCGGCTCGCGCCGCAGGCCTACTACTACGCAGGACCGTTCGGACTCTACACGGAATACGGGCTCACGCAGGAAGGGCTGCAGAAAGGCAATGTGCGAACCAATGTCGGGTTCCGCGCGTGGCAGGTGCAGGCGAGCTACATCCTTACGGGTGAAAAGAAAGGCTTCACGAGTCCGACGCCGAGAAAATCGTTTGACCCTTCCCATGGAGGCTGGGGCGCGTGGGAAGTGGCTGTGCGCATGGGCGAATTCAGCGCGGATCAGGCGATCTACGCGGACGGGCTGGCTTCGCCGGCGAACGCGGCGCGTATCGCAAAGGAACGCGTCGCGGCCGTCAACTGGTATCTCAACCGGCTCTTCCGCTTCTCGCTGAATTACGGCAACACGAAATTCGGCGGCGGGAATCGGCCGGAGGAAAAAGTAGTGATCCTGCGGTTCCAGATCAACTTCATCTAAGGGAGACGAAACGTCATGAAGAAAACTGCACTTCTTGCTCTTGCTCTGACGGCCAGTTCAGCGTTCGCCGCAGGCCCGGTGAAACTGCTCAACGTTTCGTATGACCCGACGCGCGAGTTGTATCAACAATTCGATGCGGCGTTCATCAAATACTGGAAAGCCAAAACCGGCGGGGACGTCACGATCAATCAGTCGCACGGCGGCTCCGGAAGCCAGTCGCGCGCGGTGATTGACGGGCTTTCGGCGGACGTGGTGACGCTGGGACTTGCGTATGATATCGACGCCATCGCGGCGAAGGCGAAGCTGCTGCCCGTGAATTGGCAGACGCGACTGCCGAACAACAGCACGCCGTATACCTCGACCATCGTGTTCCTGGTCCGCAAGGGGAATCCGAAGCACATCCGCGACTGGAGCGACATTGTTAAGCCGGGCGTCGGCGTGGTGACGCCGAATCCGAAGACTTCGGGAGGGGCGCGGTGGGCTTACCTCGCGGCGTGGGGTTACGCGCTGCGCCACAACAACAACGATGAAGCGAAGGCGAAAGCGTTCGTGGCGAGCGTGTATAAGAACGTGCCGGTGCTCGACTCCGGCGCGCGCGGATCGACGACGACGTTCGCGCAGCGCGGTATCGGCGACGTGCTGCTTTCGTGGGAGAATGAAGCGCATCTTGCCCTGAAGGAATTCGGCCACGACAAGTTCGATATTGTTTATCCGCCGGAAAGCATTCTTGCGGAGCCGCCGGTCGCGGTGGTGGATAAGAATGCCGCTAAGCACGGCACCACTCAGGTGGCGACGGAGTTCCTGAAGTATCTCTACACGGATGAAGGCCAGGCGATTGCGGCCCAGAATTTTTACCGGCCTCGCAACGAGCAGGTGGCGGCGAAGTACGCGGCGAATTTTCCGAAGCTAACTCTGTTCACGATCGATCAGCTGTTCGGCGGCTGGCAGAAGGCGCAGCAGAAGCACTTTGCCGATGGCGGCGTGTTCGACCAGATCTATCAGCCCAAATGACGTTCTCCTTTAAACGGCCTGGCATTCTGCCGGGTTTCTGGCCGGCGTTTAGTTATAGCGTGCTGTACCTGTCGCTGATTGTTCTCATCCCGCTGAGCGCTGTGTTTCTGAAATCGGCGACGGCGGGATGGGGCAGGTTCTGGAGCACGATTACTTCAGCGCGCGTGATGGCGGCGTATCGCGTGAGCTTTGGGACCTCGTTTGTAGCGGCGATTGCGGCGGTCATTATCGGTTCGGTGATTGCCTGGGCGCTGGTTCGTTATGAGTTTCCGGGGAAGGCGCTGATGGATTCGCTGGTCGATATTCCGTTTGCGCTGCCGACCGCCGTAGCGGGCATCTCGCTCACGTCGCTCTATGCGCCGAACGGCTGGCTGGGGAAGTGGCTGGCGCCGCTCGGCATCAAAGTCGCATTCACTCCGCTGGGGATTACGATTGCGCTGGTGTTCATTGGACTGCCCTTCGTCATCCGAAGCGTGCAGCCGGTGCTGGAGGATGCCGACCGGGAGGTGGAGGAAGCGGCAGTCAGTCTGGGCGCAAATCGCCGGCAGGTGTTCTGGCGGGTGTTGTTCCCGGCGTTTCGTCCGGCGCTGCTCAGCGGCTTTGCGTTGGCGTTTGCGCGCGGATTGGGCGAATACGGATCGGTCGTTTTCATTTCCGGCAATCTGCCGATGAAGACCGAGATCGCGCCGCTGCTGATCATTGCAAAGCTCGAGCAATATGACTACGCGGGAGCGGCGGCGATCGCGGTGGGAATGTTGGTGGCGTCGTTCCTGATTTTGTTTGCGATCAACAGAGTGCAGGGGCGGTCGCGGCGATTCCTGGAGACGAAAGTTTCATGAGATCCGAATCGCGGCTGGTGCGCTACGCCCTCATTGTGCTTGCGGCGGCGCTCACGGTACTTTTCGTTCTATTGCCGCTGGCCGCCGTGTTCGTGCAGGCGTTCGACAAAGGCTGGGCTGTGTGGAAAGCCGCGGTGACGGAGGACAACGCGCGCGCGGCCATCTGGCTCTCTCTGTTCGTAACCGGGATCAGTGTGCCGCTGAATCTGATATTCGGAATCGCGGCGGCGTGGACGATTGCGCGTTTCCGCTTTCGCGGGCGCGATCTGCTGCTGACCCTGATCGATATTCCGTTCGGTGTTTCGCCGGTGGTTTCCGGACTGATTTTCGTTCTGGTATTCGGCGCGCAGGGATGGCTGGGGCCATGGCTTTCGGACCACAACGTTCAAATTGTTTTCGCGACGCCGGGCATCATCCTGGCGACCACGTTCGTCACGTTTCCATTCGTGGCGCGCGAGCTGATTCCGCTGATGCAATCGCAGGGCGCGGATGAGGAAGAAGCGTCGATCGTGCTGGGAGCGAATGCGTGGCAGATGTTCCGGCGAGTGACTCTGCCAAACATCAAGTGGGGCCTGCTCTACGGCGTGGTGCTCTGCACGGCGCGCGCGCTTGGCGAGTTCGGCGCGGTGTCCGTAGTCTCCGGCCATATTCGCG
Source organism: Bryobacteraceae bacterium (assembly GCA_036500405.1). Lineage (GTDB taxonomy): Bacteria > Acidobacteriota > Terriglobia > Bryobacterales > Bryobacteraceae > BOG-234. The sequence continues at coordinate 2,665 of DASYCD010000239.1, read as the reverse complement.
GCGAGACGAACACGATCCCGCTGCATGTGGAAATTCTCTACAACGAATACAACTACACGGCGGCGTTTGCGGTGGCGTCGATTCTCAGCGTAGTGGCGGTGATCACGCTGATACTGAAAAAACTACTGGAACGGAAGACGCGGGAGGCGGCGGTATGAGCATCGAGGTCCGAAATATTCGAAAGAACTTCGGCGCATTCGAAGCTCTGCGGGATGTGAGCCTGCGGGTGGAATCGGGCGAGTTGTTTGCGTTGCTGGGACCGTCGGGTTCGGGGAAGACGTCGCTGCTGCGGATTATTGCGGGGCTCGAGCAACCGGACAGCGGGTCTGTGCGGTTGAACGACGAAGATACGACTCTATCGAGCGCGCGCGAGCGGCAGGTGGGGTTTGTGTTTCAGCATTACGCGCTGTTCCGGCATATGACGGTGTTCGAGAATATCGCGTTCGGGCTGCGGGTGCGGCCGCGCGAGACCCGGCCTTCGGACGCCGCGATTCGGGAGAAGGTGGGGAATCTGCTGGAACTGATTCAGCTTTCGCCGTTGGGAAACCGGTTTCCCGCACAGCTTTCCGGGGGGCAGAGGCAGCGTGTGGCGCTGGCTCGCGCGCTGGCCGTTGAGCCGAAGGTGCTGTTGCTGGACGAGCCGTTTGGAGCGCTCGACGCACGGGTTCGCAAAGAGCTGCGGCGCTGGCTGCGGCGGTTGCATGACGAACTGCATGTGGCGAGCGTGTTCGTGACACACGATCAGGAAGAGGCGCTCGAAGTGGCGGATCGCGTCGCGATCATGAATCACGGCCAGATTGAACAGACAGGGACACCGGGCGAGATTTACGATCATCCGGCGAATGCATTCGTGTATGAGTTTTTGGGGGACGTGACGCAATTCGACGGCGGGCCTGTGCGTCCGCACGAAATCGAAATCACGCGATACGCCGGTGCGAACCCGAGCGCCAGGGCGACAGTGAAGTTTATCGCCTCAGCAGGCGCGGTGGTGCGTGTAGAACTGCAGCGTGAACAATCCGGTGAGACGGTGGAAGCGGAGATCACGCGCGAACGATATCGAGAGCTGGAGTTGCGCGTCGGCAATGTAGTGGACGTGGGGAAAAGGGTATTCTGATAAACTTTCGACCGTGAAGTTCTCACCGAAATTTTCCCGGCGCCGAGCCATGCAGGCAATCGGCCTGAGCTCACTGGCCCCGATGATGACAGCGGAGATGGAAGCGGCGCAGGTTCCGGCGCCTCCCCCCGAAGGAAAGGACACGCCGAAGATCGCGATCTCGACCGGCGACACCGGTCTGGCTGGCGGAGGAAACGGACGCGGAAACGCGCCCGCGGACCCTGCCGCCGGTCCGCGCCGGATCAAGCAACTGGGCGTGAACAATGTACTGGGCGGCGGACCGCGGGGCATGCCATGGACGGAAGAAAGCGTCCGCGAACTCATGGACCGCTACAAAGCGGAAGGCATTCAGTACGGCAACATGATGATGAATGTCTCGAATAACATCATCTATGGCAAACCCGGCCGCGATGAGGAAATCGAGCGCATTAAGGCAACCATTCAGGCCGCGGGCAAGGCCGGATTGCCGGTGATCGAATACAATTTCTACGCTCACCGCATCACCGAAGGCTATTTCGAAGAGATCGATACCGCGCGCGGCAACTCGGGATGGACGGGCTTCGATTATCAGCGCGCCGTGCAGGGCCCGGACGACTGGTTCCGCACCCCGGAAGCCGAACGCGGAACGAAAATCAAAGATCTGAAACCGCTGCCCAACGAAGGCGCGCACACGCTGGCCGAGATCTGGGCCAACATCAGTTATTACCTGAAGGCCGTGGTGCCCGTGGCGGAGAAGGCCAATGTTCGGATGGCGCTGCATCCGAACGATCCGCCGGCGCCGATCAGCCGTGGTTCAGAGCAGATCATGGGCTCGCTCGAGGGATGGAAGAAGCTCATCTCGATCGTGAACAGTCCGGCCAACGGCATCACGTTCGATTGCGGCGTCACGCGCGAAATGGGAGAAGACCCCGTGGAGGTCTGCCGCTACTTTGCTTCACGCGACCGGATCAATCACGTGCACTTCCGCAACGTGCGGGTGGAGATTCCGCACGAGCGTTACGAGGAAGTCTGGATCGATGAAGGCATGAACAACATGTTCGCCGTCATGCGTGAGCTCGTAAAGAACAAGTACAAGCTGCAGATTTATCCGGAGCATCCGCGCCGGCTCGATGATGACGCGGCGCGGGGCATTCGTCCACAGTATCCGGGCGGCGGCGGATATACCGCGATCGCCTACAACGTGGGCTATGCGCGCGCCATGCTGCAGGCGGCGATGTCTACGCTATAGCCCTTTACTTCGCAGCCCCCTGCTGCGCGCGTTTGGCGTGGATTTCGTCCAGCCGCTTCTGCAGGTAGTCCTGATATTCCTTGCGAAGCGCGGGATCGCGCGGGCTGCCGTAGATGTCGCTGGACTTGTATTTGCCCTGATCGAACTTCATTCGCGTCCATTCGTCGTGGATGTGGATCGTATCGGCGTTATCGACCGCCGCCTGCGCGAGAGCGGGCGGCACGAAGTAGACGCCTTCGCGATCGCCCACCACCATGTCTCCCGGGAGAACGGTCGCGTTTCCGATGCGGATTGGAACGTTGATGCCGGTCAGGGTGACGTCG
>DASYCD010000238.1:0-5802 GCA_036500405.1 Bryobacteraceae bacterium | reverse complement strand
GGCGGGTTTCGTTGGTGAGGCCGGTGGTTTCGAGGGACCAGATGCGGAGGAGGCGCCAGTGCGCCACGGTCATTTTTTCGACGAGGATTTGCTCGATACGATCTTCGGGTTTGTATTCGGCGGTGAAGGTGTCGAGGAGTGAGCTGAAGCGGCCTGGGGATTCGTGCGGGAGGAGGATGGCGCCGATGAGGAAGGATTTTCGGCGGGCGTTGCGGCGAGGTTTTGCAGCGTTGAGGCGGTTGGCGGTGAGTTTGCGGTCGGAGAGTGGCATACGTGGGGGGATTATACGGGATGGGTCAAGGGGTTTGAGGGTTATCTTGTTGAATTTTTTGAGAAAACATCTTGTGATTGGCCATAGATAAACACAGATGAACACAGATAAGAAAGAATTTTTTGACCGGGATTCTTTGAATGCGTTGAGTGAGAGGGTGATTGGGGCGGTTTATGAGGTGGCTAATGGGTTGGGGGCTGGATTTCTGGAGAAGGTTTATGAGCGGGCTTTGATGCGTGAGCTTGCTCTGCGGGGGATTCGGGTGGTGGCGCAGGCTCCTTTTTCGGTGAGTTACAAGGGGCAGCGTGTGGGGGATTATTTCGCGGATCTATTGGTGGAAGACGCGCTGATTGTGGAGTTGAAGTGCGTGGAGTGTCTGGGACGGGAGCATATGGCTCAGTGTCTGAACTATTTGCGTGTTTCGGAATTTGGACTTTGTTTGCTGATCAATTTTCAGCGGGCCCGGGTGGAGATCCGGCGGGTTGCGCTGGGCCCGTGAGTTTGATATTGAGCGGCGGCATTCCCACTACGTCGTAGGTCGCCGATGCGATTTCGATGCCGGCGGCTTCGAGATCCGTCAGTATGTGCCGGCTGATGCGGTCTTTGATATCCCGAATGTCGTGGTCCGCGACGATGAAGCGGATGGCGAGTTCGACCCAGTTGTCGGTGAGCCGCAGATAGACCTTCGGATCGAGGCCGGGACGCGCCACGAAATAGCGGCGCTGCAACTCCGCGATTGCCGGCTCACCCAACTCGACGATGGGCTGCGTGTTTACTTTTACGGCATTGAGCATGATCTGTTCGGCGCGGTTGCGGTCCGATTTGTAGGGTATGGGGATGTGAATCTCCTCCCATAAAAAAGGGAAATCGCGGGTGTAGTTGTATACCGGCTCATCGAAAATTTTGGCGTTCGTGACGGTGACGATGCGGCCACTGTACTGGCGCGCCTGGACCCACATGGCGGGGTCGGCGGCCTGGACCTCAGGCGGCTGGCCCATCTCCATGATGACTGTCTGGAGAAAGGTCAGATCGACCACGTCGCCGCGGATGCCGCCCATGGTAATCCGGTCGCCGACGTTGAATGTCTTGCCGCGAAGGATCAGGATGTAGCCGGCGAAGGCGGTGACGACTCGCTGGAGTGCGAAAGCGAGACCGCGGTTACGAGGCCGAACGCGGTGGCCAGGCGAGTGGGATCGTCAAACCAGATGGAAAGGAGTACAAGAATGTTCAGGACGGCAACTATGATGGAGATCCCCTGACGCACCCAGAAGGCGCGACGCTCCTCTCTGTGGTCTTTGCGGGAAAACAGCCACTTCAGCAGGCGTCCGAGGAGCCAGATGCCGACCAGGAAGAAGGCGGAGAAGAGCGCTTTCCTGCCGTTTGCGGTATCGAAGCCCAACAGCTTCACTCCGAAAACCTGGACCGCCATTGTCCTGAGTGCGAAAAATTGCGGTATGGCTGACACTGGTTCTGCGGAAGGGAGCATTTCGATCACCATCGGCTGCTGATCACAGCAGAAAAGGTAAAAGGCTCATGGGCCGCAGGTAAACGCGGATGCACGCAGATAAGGAAATTTCTATTTCGCGGATCTGTGCGAGCAGGGGCGCTGCGGAATGGTGCGTCAGTTGAAGGCGGATAGGGATGTTGCGGTTACTTTACCGTCTACTGTGAGCGAACAGGCTGCGCGGCGCACGGGCTGAGTGACGCTCCGTGGCGAGATGAATGAGAATGCGCCGAATTGGGTGAGATTGGCGAGGGTCGAGCTATCGATGACGACGTGACCGTTGGCAGGTATTGTTCCCTGGGTCGAGTAAGTCACGTTCGGGGCGCCCGTGGATGCGCCGGGGTTGGGAATGGCGGTCAGCGCCTGGGTGGCGATGGGATCGAGGCGGGATTGAGGAATGCGGTTGTCAGGAAATTGCTGATTGCTGTTCAGGAAATCCAGGACTACGATAAGCGAGCCGTTGGAATTTCGAACTAATGAGAAATCCCCGGTGCGCGGCTGCTGGGCCGGGACTGTCAGGGCCGCCTGCCATGTTCCGAGATCCGGGCTGAAAGAAATATTGGCGCTTCCGGTTGTGCAGCCGGCGATCACGTTAAAGGGCTTTGCGCCGGGGAGAATGTCGAAAGTTGTGTTGAAGCGGGCGGCGGTCAGCAACGCGGAGAAATCCAGATTGCTGCCATTCACGGGATAGAGAAGCGTGATGCCGCCGGAAACATTGGCGACGTTGGCGGGTAAGGGAACCGGCAAAGTAGTGGGAACGCTCGCGACCGATGAACTGGAGACGACGAGGGAGTTATCCGGCAGCGTTCCCGCGGGGGGAGCGACATTGAGCTGATACACGCCTGGAAGGTTTGGCGCGAGACCCGCAAACAACACGGTAGCTGGCTGGCCCCCGATTTTCACTGACACGGGGTTAGTGACGCGATTGAACGGCTCGACTGCGTTTCCACCTGCCGAGGCGTCCGCAGGGGGATCGACCGGCCCGAGGCCGCTCGCGTAGATCACGACGGGATCCGTGCCCAGGACCGGCACGACCTGAAATCCCGCGTCGAACGCAAAGGCCGGCCCGGTACCCGAGGCATTCCTCGTGTAGAGAGCGGGCGCGAAGGTGTCCAGCGTCAACTGGAATGGGAGACTCGATCCGGCAGCGGTGGAAACGACGAACTGGTATGTACCGGGAGGGCCGAACGGGAGGAGAGCGTTGACCTGAGTGGACGATACATAGCGCAGAGCGAGTGGCGTACCGGACATGGTGACTGTGACGCCGCTCAATTGATTTTGCAGAGGGAGGGTGGTCAGCGCGACTGTCTCCGGCGAGAGATTTCCACCGAAGATCGCGATCCAGGAGCCGGGGGCAACGGACGGGGAATAGTCCACGGCGCTGACGACAGCGGCGATGACCGGACGGTTGGCCGGTGGGGGGACGCCGCCGGGGATCAGCACGCGAACTCGCTGATTACCCTGATCCGCCACGTATATGTTGCCCGATTTGTCCGCAGCTATACCGAGAGGGTCATAAAATTCGGCGTCGAGTGCGGGTCCACCGTCACCGCTGAAGCCATTTGTCCCCTGTCCCGCAATTGTGGTGATCACGCCGGCGGTATCGACTTTCCGGATGCGGATGTTTCCGCGATCGATGATGTAGAGATTGCCTGCCGAGTCGACGGCGACCGCGCAGGGCTCGTTGAGAGAAGCGTTCACCGCCGAACCGTTATCGCCACTAAAGCCCGCTGTGCCGTTACCGGCAACGGTGGTGATGATTCCGTTCGAGATTTTTCGAATCCGATTGGAGCCGATATCCGCAAAATACACATCGCCGGATGGAGCCACGGTGAGACTCGCGACGCCGGTTAAACGAGCCGTGTTTGCCGGGATGTTATCGCCGCTCACGCCGGCAAGGCCTGTTCCCGCGAACGTGCTTATCACACCGCCCGACACTTTCCTGATTTCGTTATGATCGAAATCCGCAATCAGGAGATCGCCTGCACTATCGATCGCCACACTGGAAGGCGAGCTCAGATAAGCCGACGTTGCGGGGCCGCCATCGCCGTTGTTCGGGCTCAACCCCGCTCCGCCCGCTACGGTGCTGATCACGCCATTCGAGACCATGCGTATGCGGTTACCTGAGGTATCGGCAATATAGAGATTTCCCGCCGAATCCACGGCGACACCTTCCGGGTTATTCAACTCGGCGCTTGTGGCCGGCCCACCATCTCCGGCAAAGCCAGCCACGCCATTGCCGGCAACCGTGGTGATCACGCCGTTGTGCACTTTGCGAATGCGCTGCCTGTCGGTGATATACAGATCTCCCGACTGATCGAACGTGACGGAGAGCGGCGACGCCTGAGCATCGGTGGCGGGGCCACCGTCTCCGCCAAACAGAGAATACTGACCGTTCCCGGCGACAGTGGTGATGGCCCCATTCGAAACCTGACGAATTCGGGAATTTCGATAGTCGGCGACATACACCGTGCCATCGGGTGAGGCGGCGACGCCCCAGGGGTAATTGAGAGAAGCACTGGCAGCCGGTCCGCCATCGCCGCTGAACCCGGCCGTTCGATTTCCGGCGAGAGTGGTGATTACGCCCGCTGAAACTTTGCGAATCTCAGAGTTCTGGGTATCGGCGATATAGATGTTTCCCGCCGCGTCGAGAGCGACACCCTGCGGGCTGTTCAGCTGCGCGGCGGTGGCGGGCCCGTTATCACCAGCGAAGCCCTGGGAACCGTTTCCGGCGACGGTGGTGATGATGCCGACAGAGACTTCGCGAATATTTTCATTCGCGGCGATAAACAGGCTGCCGGCGGAATCGACCGCGACGGCTATGGGAGTCAGTTGTGCCGAGGTGGCGGGGCCGTTATCACCGCTATAACCCTGCTGGCCGTTGCCGGCGACGGTGGTGATGATGCCATTTGACACCTTACGGACGCGCCGATTGTAGCGATCGGCAATGTACAGATTTCCGGCGCTGTCTACCGCGATGCCCGAGGGGGCATTCAATTCGCCCGATGTGGCGGGTCCGTTATCACCTCCGAAATATGCCAGACCATTGCCGGCGACAGTGGTGATGATTCCGCCGGAGACTTTGCGAATGCGGTTGTTTCCGCTATCCGCGATGAAAACGTTACCGGCGGAATCGACCGCTACTCCGAACGGATTCAGGAGTTGAGCGTTTTCCGCGGGTCCGTTATCGCCACTGAAGCCGGGAGTACCGTTACCGGCGACCAGCGAGAGGACGCCGGAGGCCGCGTCCCGGCGTAAGACGTTGTTGTCGTTTACGAAGAAGAGGTTGCCCTGATTATCAACGGCGACCGCGAAAGTGTCGGCGAGTGGGGCGGAAGTAGCGGGGATATTGATGGGGGCGCCGCCGCCCGCGAAGGTGGAGATGGCGTAGGTTTGGGCGAAGGCTGGGGCGCAGGCGCAGATTGTGAGAAAGGCCATCGTTTTGGCGGTGGGCATCGGGTGCGATGCAGTGCATGTCTGCACCCGAAGTGACCCAAAACCCACATCCCGGCGTGATTTACACGAGGGCAGGAAATCTTGAGCAATAAGGTGATCCGTGACGTGGCGAATTGGGACGGAGGCCGTTCTCTGAGGGCGTTCCAGAGTCGGGGTGTCGAGGTTCGACTCATGGTGGGGCATTTCGTCCCAGGTTCGTCCGTGAAGCTATCTCAATCGCCGCAGATGAATCCGGGTGAACGCAGAACGGAAAAGCTGTTCAGGAATTTTTGGGAAATTTTCGATCGGTTAAGCGTTGTGACTTCAGTGCCGTGGCGGATTTGAGGCGGTACTGCGGGAGATGATTTCCTTGCCTCGCGTGGTAATGGTTGTGCGTGAGCGACCTCGGTACTTTCAAGTGGAGCGGTCGCGATGTGGCGTTGCCGGTTGCGGCGGAGGAGATGGACGTTGCGACGTTTGTGCGGTCGCGGCTGGGGTTTGTTCCGGACGAGAAGCAACTGGCGGTTCTCGAATCGACTGCTAAGCGCGGGATTCTGAATTGTTCGAGGCAGTGGGGGAAGTCGACGGTGAC
>DASYCD010000237.1:0-3206 GCA_036500405.1 Bryobacteraceae bacterium | reverse complement strand
TTGGGTCGGAAAAGAACGATCGAATCTTTTCAGGGATTCTTCACCACGGATCGGCGACGAAGTGGCCTCGAAGATTGTCTTCGTGTGTTCCGACATGCGGGAGCCCTATTTGAAGGTTCGTCCGAAAAAACGCGGGTTGGTTCGGGCTCGGGCAACTTGCCAAGTGAGTGATAGAGCGCGAGTTCGAGGCAGCGGAACGTGCGGAAACCGTAGGATTTTCGCATGGTGACTTTGGCTTTGTTGTTCAGGCCCTCGACGACGCCGCCTGGAAGCAGTTTCTGAGCACGGAAATAGTTGAGAATCAGTTCGCGGTGTTCGCGCATGGACCGGGCGATCTTCTTCATGGGCTCGATGCGGGAACGCATCACCTGGCGACACCATTCATCAAGGAACCTTCCGGGCCATGAGGGAGAGTTGTATTCCCAGAGCTGCTGAAAGGCTTCCTTGAGAAGGTAAGCGCGAACGGTCTTCAGGTTGTAGCGGAGCAGATCGCGCAGCCTGAAGCGCTGTTCGATTTTCAGGTTCTGTTCGCGTTTGAGCAGCAGCCAGCGTGACTTCTTCAGCACCGGCGCCCGGCCCTCGCTGGCCATGCGCCGCGATTCTCCGGCGCGAACCTCGTCAAGTGCCTTATTCATTTTCGCCACGATGTGAAAACGATCGAGGATGTGGAGCACCTCAGAGCATTTCTCGCGGATGACTTTCAAATAGGGCTCCCACATGTCGGAACACACGAAGACTATCTTGGAAGCCAGTTCATCGCCGATGACAGTGAAGAATCCCCGGAACGATTCGATGGTTCTTTCACGCCCCACCCAGAGCAGACGGGTAACGTCGAGATCAATTTGGTAAACCAGCGTCAGATACTTGTGCCCTTTGGCGTATTGAATCTCGTCGACTCCGATCGCGTCGATCTGTCCGAACACCCGGTGCTCCAGCCCGAAGGTGACGACGTGTTCCACAGCGTCGAACACCTTCTCCCATGAAGTACGGAACGCCTCGGCTGTTTCCTTCCACGAAAGCCGGCGCGCCCAGCGGGCCAGGAACAACATATACGCTTTGGTCAGGGTTCGCTTGCCATCGCCCCAGGGGACTTCCTCGACGGCTACCATGCCGCACCGGCGGCAATCGACGCGCCGCATCGCGTACAGCAGGAAGACGAAGAATCCCCACAGAGGGATGAACTCGAAGCGCCGCTCGGCGAGTTGGTCGTATCCAGGCGCCGGCAAATGACACCGCGAGCAGACCGCGGCGGAACCCTTGCGCGGCCGCAGGACCACTTCGATGCTCCTCTTGTCGGTGCCGAAACGGGCGTGCTCGTAGACAAAACCTCGGAAACGATGGCAGCGGTTTAAGATCGTGGTCAGTTCCATGTGCAAGTAGTGTGCATATACAGAAGCAGGCAAGCGCCGCAGTTAAGAAATGACCGTCCCTGAACGAGCCATCCCAGGAACGGACGGTAGGACAGGCTTCCCATCCTGTCCAATCGGCGGAGTTCCAATCCAAGCCAAGCCGTAAGTCGCCCAATCAACGACAAGACAAGCAGCCCGAAGCCTAAAACTTCCCGGCCCCAGACGTGCCCGCCAGCCCCGAGTGGCTGGAGCCGCCGCTGCAGATTACCGAAACCAGCGTAGTCCCCGGTGTCCGCACTGCGTCGCACGGCGGCGACTGGCTTCGAAATCCCCGCAGTTCGGGGAAATATCTGCTGGGAGGTCCGAGATCCATGTTTCTAATCAAGCAGCCGGCCAGTAGGCCGGCTTTGCTGGCGATCCTCTTAACCTGGGGGTTCGGTCCGCCGACATCAAATGCACAAACGTTTGCGTTGACCGACGCCACCGCTCTGGTCCCGGTCAACGTCCAGGCCACCGCCGCCGAGTACAAAGGCCGTAAGGCCGTGCTCATCACTAAGGACCCGGCCAAAGGCGGCGGCTTCGCGCTTCTGAAAGGCGTGGATTTTCAGGATGGAACCATCGAGGGCGAGATCGCCCTCAAGATCACCGCGCCACCGGGACCGCCGGGAGTGAGGCCAAGCCCCGGCTTTGTCGGCATCGCATTCCGGGCGCGGCCAGACGCCTCACACTACGAACTGTTCTACCTGCGGCCAGGTAACTCAACATCGGATGATCAATCAATGCGGAATCATTCCGTACAGTACAGTTACGAGCCCGACCAGGGCTGGCTCAAACTGCGCCGCCAGTGGCCGTGGCTTTACGAGACCTGGGCTGATCTGAAAATGGAAACCTGGACAAAGATCAAAATTGAAGTCAGAGGCCGCTCCGCCAAGCTATTCCTAAACGGATCGGAGCAGCCCAGCCTGGTCGTGGACGGGCTGAAAGGCAACGATTTGCGCGGCGGCATTGCGCTGTGGAGTTACCCGGACCAAGAAGCCTATTTCTCGAATCTCCGCATCGTGAGTTCGTCTCCGGTCCCCGTGAAGAACGGCTCGGAGGCCGCCGGCTCGTGGCACGTGACGTCCGTCGGCGACGCGATCGGCTTCCAGGGCGCCCTGCAGCTCAAACGCGAGGGCGACAAGCTGACCGGCGATTGGTCTGGCGCGTCCGGCAAGGCCCGTTCCGTCACCGGGACGTGGCGCAACGGCTACATCGAACTCAGCTTCGACGCGGAACTGGGAAACCCCGCCAATCCCATAATCGCGCCGGCGATTTTGGCCGGATGGATTGACGGCGACGCGGGGAGCGGCCGCATGAGGGTCGTGGATCGGACCGAAGGCCGCTGGACGGCCGTGCGAAAGCCGTAGCAGCGCCACATTACAGGTGGTGGAGCATCAGGTAAGCCACGACGCCCGCAGCAGAGCCTGGGGTACCGAACGCCGGTGGATCTGTACCGCGGCCGGAAGCTGCGTCCATAACCGGGCCAATTCGGAAGGAGAGCATTGTTGAATTGGGGCTCTGGAAGTGTATGGCGCAAGCGCGCCGCGATTTCGCACGTAGGGGCTTCCCGACAAGTGCGTTGCCGCAGCCACCGGGCTGTATCACGCCCGAGTGTGAGATATGGCCTGCAACCGGTATGCGACCTGAGCTTCCGTCACCTCTGGAGGTATCAATGACCCACAGATTCCGCCGACGAGGCTCGTGGAAGGAAACAGCCGAGGCGTTCCGTACTTCATGGGAGAAGGTGTTCGACGCTGTGGAACACGTCGTCACCTTCGGGCTGGAGCACCGGGTGTTCGGACAGATCGACGCGATCGG
>DASYCD010000236.1:0-24038 GCA_036500405.1 Bryobacteraceae bacterium | reverse complement strand
GGTTGGAGACGATCCCCATTTTTTCGGAAACTTCTTCGAACTTGCCGCCGCCGAGATTGTGGAAGAGATATTTGCGGCCGCCGTTGTTAGCGTATTCGAAGCTCTCCGGCATGATCTTTGTGGTTTTGAGATGCCAGAGGTCGACGTCTTCGGCGTAGTAGCCGCCGACGAAGAGATCGAGCTTGCCGTCGTTATCGTAGTCAAACCAGATGGCGGTGTTGACGTTGGCCCATTTCGGCAGCGGGATCTGATCGGTCACGCGCGTGAAGCGCTTTCCGCCATCGTTGTGAAAGAGTTCCTGTCGGCCCCACTTGTAGAGGAAGACGTCGTCATAGCCATCGTTATCGTAATCGCCCCAGACTGCGCCGGTTGAGGCGCCTGTGCCATCCTGATTCACGTCGGCGAGGCCGACGTCCGCGGCTACGTCTTTGAACGTGCCGTCATGCATGTTGCGATAGAGGGCGTTTTTCGTGCCGATGCCGCCGTTGGTCACGTAGAAATCCGGCCAGCCGTCTTTGTCGAAATCGACGACGGAAATGGCGGCGCCCATGGAGGCGACTTCGGGCATGATGTGGTTCAGCTTTGGATCGAGGACGGGCGGGACGTATTTGAAATTAATACCGGCGGCCTGGGCGGACTCCTGGAAATGAAAGCCGTACTGGTTAGTCGGGACCTCCTTCTTCACTTCCATCCTCTTGTAGATGATGGGCGCTGCGATCAGGGCGACGAACAGCAAGGTTAGAGCAACTCTCTTCAATGGCTAGTTCCTTAGGGCGTTCTCGAATAAATCGGCCGAGATGTAACGGGTGTGGTAGTTTTGCCAGTCGGCTGGATGCAGTTTGTATGCCGGATCGTCTTCGAGACGTCCGGGCTTTTTCGCGTAGTCCTTCATCGCGTGATAGGGGATGGGGAGGACGGTCTTCGAGAAGACGGTGTTGTAATCGCCGTCTTTGATCCAGCCATCGCCGATCATGATGTAGTCGCGCTTCCAGCCGGCGGGGGGCGGGGGCTGTTCGGGGAAGCGCAGGCGAAGCTCATCGCCGGCGCTCATGATGATGATGCGATCGTCGATGTTCTGGAGTAATTCGCGGACATCGCCATGGCGGGTGGTGAAGCCTACCAGGTCGCGCCACATGGGGCCGGTGGAGGCGATGTGGTTGTAATCGGGCAGCTCGGGCGAGGATGGATTCGCGGCTTTGACTTCGGAGTAGCCGCGGTATCGCAGGTCCGCGCTAGTGAGTGAAATTCTCTGGATGCGATTTTGCGAATCTGGCGCGCCGGTGGCCCACTGGAGCTGGTCCCAATAGATTTCGAGGTTGGTGCAGAGGCGCAGTTTGCGCGGGGCGCCGGGGAGGAAGATGCCATCGAGATCGAAAACGACGGTTTTCATTTTGCCTGCGGGGAAGCCGAGGTTTTTGCGGGCGACTTTCCAGTTGCCGTGCGCGTCGGGGACTTCGATGGAGAGGCTTTGGGGCTGCGGGATGCTGTTCTGGCCGATGGCGATGTTGACGGTGCCGTCGGTTGGATGGAGCCAGGATCCGCCGAGGAGGTAGAGCGGTCCATTGTGCGGCGCGTTGGCGGGGAGTTCGAGTTCCACGTAGTGATCGCTCGTCAGACCCTGATAGGGGCCGCGGCCGAAGGTGTCGAGATAGTTGCGGTCGAGATCCTTGACGATGGCGCTGACGTCATTGCCGTGATCGTCATGCGCGCTGGCAAATGGGTGCGGCTCGGCGGTGGTAAAGAGCTTCAGCGGCGGGGCGGGAACGGCGAAGCGTTCATCGGAGTAGACTTCGGTGCCTGCGGGGTGATCGACGACCATCAGCGAATAGTGATCGATGTAATAGGTTTCCCAGAGCTCGGCGGTGATACGGAGATCGTAGTAGCCGTCGTGCGGCTTGAGGCTTTCGCCGGGAATCTTGAACCATTCCTGCGTCTGGCCGATGCCTGCGACGTTCTGGGCATTGATGTGGAGGCCGAGCGCGCTTGACCATGGCGAGCCGTCTTTGACGAAGCTCATCTGTTTGCCGTCCCACGCGAAGAGCCAGGGGCAGGAGCCTTTCAGGCGCTGGATGGCGAGAATCTGCTGTTCGGTTTTGAGATCGAATTCGGCTTGCGCGACGCCATTGGGCCAGATGATGCGGGCGACGTCGGCTCTCGCCTCATCGCCGGTGCCGAAGTGAATGAGCGGCGACGTGATGGGTTGCTTCTGGAACAGGAATGTAGCCCAGAGGTCGACTGAGCCGCCGATGCCGAAGGAGTTAATGCGCTGATCGCCCTTTGTGGTGGCGGCGCGCACGCGAATGTCCTGCCAGTGGTAGTTCTTCGTGCTGTGGTTGATGAGGAGGACGGGCTCGCCGCCAGTGGGCGATACGCCGACGAGATCGAGCTTGCCGTCTCCGTTCGTATCGACCACGGCCGCGGAGGTGACGCTGGCTTTGAAGGCGAGAGGGGTGAAATTCTCTTTGCCGCCGAGGAAAATCTGGCCGTCGCCGGTGATGAGATCGAGGCGGCCGTTGTTGTCGAGGTCGGCTGCAAGGAGCGAGGGCGCGTGCGGGGATGTTGCTTTCGCGAGATCGGCGGTGAACCAGCCGGAGCCCTGGTTATCGGAAAGGCAGACGATCGCCCCGTCATTGCGAAGCCCGACGAAGTCGAGCGAGCCGTGAGCAGTGGCGTCCGCCGCGAGGACGGCGTCGAATGAGCCGGAGAATGTGCTGGGCAGGGCGCGTTCGCGATACTGGCCGAGGCGGTCATTCATGAAGATGTGGAGCTTGCCGCTGGCGTCGATCATGGCGACGTCCGGATCGCCATCGTTATCGATATCAGCTGAAGCGAACGCCTTGATGCCGTTCACGCCAGGGAAGGGCGTGAGGATTTTGAACGTGCCATCGGCATTGTTGCGGAGGACGTTCGCGCCTGCCGCGCTGCCGAGGACGATATCGAGATCGCCATCGAGATCGACGTCAAAGGCCCACGCGCCGGTGTAAGAGCCGTTGGCGATGGCGGGAGGCAGCTTCGCTTTCGCGGTGACGTCGGTGAAGTCCGAAAGATCCTTTTGCTCGAAGACGTGGATGCCTTTGGTGCCGGCGAGGACGAGATCGGTTTTGTAGTCGTAGTTGAGGTCGATGCCGAGAACGGCGTTCGGGCCCGCGGGGCCGCCGGGGAAGGGAAGCTTCGCGCCGCCGGCAATCTGGAGCGCAGAATCGTTGGCCCAGACAGGCGTGAATTTGCCGGAATCGTCGAACGCGATTGCGCCCGCCCAGGTGACGTTGGGAGGCGCTGGCGGGGGTGTGGCGGCATCGAATTTGAGCGCGGTATCGGGTGGGGAAAGTTTGAAAGGAGGTAGGGAGAGGCGAAAGAAGGAGGTGAAGGGTTGGGCCACGAGTTCGGCCGGGGTTTTGACTTCGTTGAGGTCATGCCGGTAGGCGTCGACGCGAATGAGCACGTTCCGCAGGAATACGAGGCGGACGGCGGCGGTGCGAGGGGTACCGCTCGAGAGCGCCTGCTGGATCGCGGTCATCTGCTGTTTTGCGTCGTCGGGCCAGGTAGCGGATTCGGCGGCGAGCCGGAAGACGGCGTTCTGGAGGTCGGCGTTGTTGCCGGTCTTCGCGCCGAGGCGTGCGACCTGGATCTGAACCGCGATGTTGTTGGGACGCTTCGCGAGAACCTGGGCGAAAAGCTTTTCTGCCTCGGCGTCACTGTTGGGGCCGGCCTGGCGCTCGGTTTCTTCGGCGAGGGAGTAGCGGGCCTTGACGTTGTCGGCATAGGCAGCGACGGCTTTTTTGTAGTGCGCGATGGCCGCGGCGCTATTGCCGCGCTTGCTCTCGATATCGCCGAGGAGGTTTTCGAAAAAATCGTGATCGGGGAAGAGCTGTCGGGCGTGATCGGCGTTTTTGAAAGCGGTTTCGTAGTCCTGCTGGCGAAGCGCGAGGATGGCGAGGTTAGCGAAGGCGGCGGGCTCACCGGGGGCGAACTGGGTCGCCTGGGTTAGATTCTGTCTGGCGACGTCGTCGGCTCCGGTCTGGAGACCGGCGAGTCCGATGTAGAAATGGCGGACGAAATTCGTGTATTCGGGGGGGATGGTTTCGTGGACGCCTTTGTGGCTGCCGCAGCTGGTGAGGATGAGCAGAAGCGCGGCGGTGATCAGCGACCGGCAAGTCTGTGGCGGGAATGAACTTACTGTTCCGGCCATCTTTATTAATTTTTGCAATGGGGCTGTCGTCCGTAAATAGTGTGTTTCTATTATGGCGGCGCCGCGTTTGACCGCGATGGAATAGTATTGAGTTTTATGCACGAGTATGTGGAGCGCGTGGTCGACCTGACTGAGCCGGAGGCGAATCAGATCTACAACCTGTCTGTGGAAGAGGCGAAAGACCTGATTTTTCGGCAGCCGGAGGCCGCGCAGCAGATTCAGGGTTCGTTTGCGCTCGTCGCGCGACAGGGGAAGACGGTGAAGATGGCGCGGTCGATGGACCGGCCGATGCGGTACTTCCTCGCGAAGCGTGCGGAGGGTCCGGCGTTGGTGGTGTCGCACCGGATCGACACGATCAAGGGGTGGCTGGATTCGGAGGGACTCGGCGAGCAGTTTCATCCGAGCTATACGCGGATGGTTCCGGCGCATCATGTGACCCATCTGGAACTGATTGGATGCCCGGATCCGGATCCGGTGTACACGCGGTTTTTCGATCCGAAGCTGGGGACGCTGCCGCGGGATCTGGACCGGATCGGCGAGGCGTACATCGGGGCGCTGGCGAATGAGATCACGCAGTGGGTTTCGAATCTACCGGAGAAGGAGCCGATCGGGTGTTGCTTCTCGGGCGGGATCGACAGCGGCAGCGTTTTTGTGGTGATGTATCACGTGCTGCTGAAGCTGGGGATCAGTCCGTCGCGGTTGAAGGCCTTCACGCTGGATCTGGGGAATGGGCCGGATGTGAAGCAGGCGCAGGAATTTCTGGAGCGACTGAAACTGGAGTTGTTTCTGGAGCCGATTGAGGCGGATGCGGCTTCGCTCAATGCGGAGGAGACGATTCGGATTGTGGAGGATTACAAGCCGCTCGATATCGAATCGGCGACGATGGCGCTGGCGCTGTGCCGCGGGATTCGGGCGCGGTATCCGGAGTGGAAGTTTTTAATTGATGGCGACGGCGGGGACGAGAATTTGAAGGATTATCCGATTGAGGAGAATCCGGAGCTGACGATTCGGAGCGTGATCCACAATCAGATGCTGTACCAGGAAGGCTGGGGTGTGGGGAAGATCAAACACTCGCTGACCTATAGCGGCGGGCTGAGCCGGTCTTATACGCGGACGTATGCGACTGGGCATCATTGCGGATTTACGGGATTCAGTCCCTTTACGCGGCCTTCGGTGATTGCGGTGTCTGAGGCGATTCCGTTTATCGAACTGACGAATTACGACGTGCCGACGCTGTATTCGCTGAAGGGCGATATTGTGGCGCGCGGGGTGAAGGCGCTGACTGGGTTCGATATGCCGGTGTTCGAGAAGCGGCGGTTCCAGCATGGCGCGGCGCCTAAGGAAGTGATGCGCGAGAAGCTGCCGTATCGCGAAGCGGATTACCGGCGGCAATTCCTTTCGCTGTACCGGTGATGCCGGCTGTTTATCCGGATTCCGCGGCGGAACGCGATCGTTGGATTGTGGGGCGCCGGGGTGACCGGGCGGAACTGGATCCGCGGCGTCCGTGGGCGTTCTTTGTGGAGGAGGAGCGCTCGAAGGACGGCGAGGTTGTGCCGGTGGCGACGGTGTTTCTGACGAATCGGGAATGTCCGTGGCGATGTTTAATGTGCGATCTGTGGAAGAACACGCTGACGGAGAGTGTGCCGGTGGGGGCGATTCCGGAACAGATCGATTATGCGCTGGCGCGGCTGCCGGCGGCGCGGCAGATCAAGCTTTATAACAGCGGGAGTTTTTTCGATCCGCGGGCGATTCCGGTGGCGGACTATGCGGCGATTGCGGATCGGGTTCGTTTGTTCGAGCGCGTGATTGTGGAGAATCATCCGGCGCTGGTGGGCGAGGCGGCGGTGCGGTTTCGCGATCTGGTGGGGCGTCCGCTGGAAGTGGCGATGGGGCTGGAGACCGTGCATCCGGAAATTTTGGCGAAGCTGAATAAGCGGATGACGATTGAGCAGTTTCGCGGCGCGGCGGATTTTCTGCGGGCGAACGGGATTGATTTGCGGGTGTTCATTCTGGTGAAGCCTCCGTTCATGCGGGAGGAAGAGGCGGTGGAGTGGGCGGCGCGGTCGGTGGATTTTGCGTTCGATTGCGGGGCGACGGCGATTACTTTGATTCCGACGCGGGGCGGGAATGGTGCGATGGAGGAATTGGGATTTGCGCCGCCTCGGTTGGAGACGCTGGAAGCGGCATTCGAGTATGGACTCGGGCTGCGGCGCGGACGGGTGTTTGTGGATTTGTGGGATGTGCGTTCGGATGATCCGGCTCGGCTCGATCGGCTGCGGGAGTTGAATCTTCGTCAGTGAGTAGACACTACGATTTGATTGTTGTTGGATCCGGCTTTGGCGGATCGCTCGTTGCGATGATTGCGCGGCGGCTGGGGCTGTCGGTCGTGATGATCGAGAAGGGGACGCATCCGCGGTTCGCGATCGGGGAATCGACGACGCCGCTTTCGAATTTGCTGCTCGAAGAGATTGCGGATCGCTACGATTTGCCGCGATTGAAAGCGCTCGCGAAGTGGGGGACGTGGCAGAAGACGTATCCGGAGCTGGCGTGTGGGCTGAAGCGGGGGTTTAGTTTTTATCCGCATCCGGCCGTGGCAGGGGAGCGTCCGTTGCTGGTGGCGGCGAGTCCGAATGATGGTTCGGCGGATACGCACTGGTATCGTGCGGATTTCGATCATTTCCTGGTGAGAGAAGCGCAGGCGATGGGCGTGGAGTATCTCGACCGGACGGCGCTTTCGTTTTTTCGCGAAACCGAGGATGGGGTGGAGGTAGATGGATTTCGCGCGCGGTTTCTGGTGGATGCTTCGGGACCGCGGGGTTTTGTGTGGCGGGCGTTGGGGCTGACGGATCGAGGGTTCCCGGATTATCCGAAAACGCAGGGGCTGTATTCGCACTTTTCGAATGTGGGGCTGATGGGTGGTGAGCCGGGCATGCCGTATCCGCCGGACGATGGGGCGCTGCATCATGTGTTCGATGGTGGGTGGATCTGGGTGCTGCGGTTCAACAATGGCCTGACGAGCGCGGGTGTGGCGGCGACGGATGAGGTCGCCGAGCGGTTCGGATTTGCGGACGGTGCGGCGGCGTGGGGGCGGCTGCTGGATACGCTGCCTGCCGTGAGCGCGCAGTTCGCGGGCGCGAAGGCGGAGTTGCCCTTCGTGCATGCGCGGCGGCTTTCGTTCCGGGCGAGCGCGATTGCGGGGCGGCGTTGGGCGATGCTGCCTTCCGCGGCTGGATTCATCGACCCGCTGCTTTCGACCGGATTTCCGCTGACGCTGTTCGGTGTTGCTCGTCTGGGTGAGATGCTGGCGGGCGATTGGGACGAGGAGGGCTACTCGAAGCGGACCGATGAGGAGTTATGCGCGACAGCGAGGCTGATCGGCGCGCTTTATCGTTCTATGAGCGATTTCCCGGCGTTTGCCCGGGTGTCGCTGCTGTATTTTGCGGCTGCCAGTTTTTCGGAAGCGGCGCGGCGGCTGGGCCGGCCGGAGATGGCGTCCTCGTTTTTGCTGTGCGGCGATCCGGTGTTTGGTCCCGCGAGCGCGCGGTTGTGCGAAGATCCTGTGCGCGGCGACGAGATTTTGCGTGCGATCGAGCCCTTCGATGTGGCGGGATTGTGCCGTGTGGAGAGGCGGAACTGGTATCCGGTGGAGGCTGCGGATCTATTGGGCGCAGCGGCGAAACTGGGCGCGGCGGAAAGTGAAATCCGCCGGCTGCTAGAATGAAACCGCCGGCTATGGAAAAGAAGCTGGGAACGGGGGTTGGGACGCCATTGGAGACGGCCGACTCCACGCTGTTCCGGCGTGTGTGTGGACGTTTTCCCACGGGGATCACGGTCATCACGGTGCGCGACGCCGAGGGGCATCCGCATGGCGTGACGATCAGTTCGTTCTCTTCGCTTTCACTCGAACCGCAACTCGTGATGGTGTGTCTGGATCTGCGCAGCGGCGTGCTGGGGCATTTTCTCGAGAGCACGCACTTCGCGATCAACATACTCGCGGAACATCAGGAAGAACATTCGCGGCGGTTTGCTTCGATTTCGGAGAGCCGGTTTCATGGCGTGGACTGGCGGGAAGCCGAGTCGGGTGTGCCGCTGCTCGATGGCTCGCTGGCGCAACTGGAATGCAGGACGACGCGGTGGTTCGAGGCGGGCGACCATGTGGTGCTGATCGGCGAGGTTCTGCGCGCGGGTTATCGCGAGGGCAAGCCGCTTATATATTTCGCCAGTAATTACGCGACGCTGCCGTAGGGCGGGTCAGCGGACGTTTGGGCGGAGATCGTCGTCCGTGAAGCGGAGGTCGCGGTCGAGCGCCATATCCATCGTTGTGCCGGCGGGCAGGACAACCTGTTTTCCACGAGATCCGAAGACGCTGGCGAGACCGGCGACCGCGCCGCCTGCCGCGCCGAGTCCGGCTCCCGCGCCTACGTGTCCGGCGGCCGCGCCGATCATCGTTCCGGCGCCGGCTCCTATGGCGGTGGTTCGGGCGACGCGGCCGGCGTCCTCACCTTTGCTGCTTTCTGCCTCGATTTTGCCTTCGGATTTATTCAGGTTGCCGACGGTATCGACGCTATCGGGGCGCGAGCGGAGGTCGCGGGAGATGCCGGTGGTGCGAAGGATGATGGAGTCGTATTCGAGGGCGAGCTCGGCTTTGCCTTTGACGCGGCCCGAGGATTTGGAGTCGGCGACGCGGCCGTTGACGTAACTTCCTTGCGGGATGATGAGGTGGCCGTTGATGAAGACGGGGACGGCGGTTTCAAGATAGATGCGATCGCCGGCGACGGTGGACTTCGTGTTGACTGCGTTCGTGAGTCGCAGAAGAATGTGGGTGCCGGCGGGGACGATGTATTCGTTCGGGGCCGGCGGCGCGGGGGCGGCGGGGCGCGTGAGAAGAGTTTGCTGCTGCGGACGCGGCATGGGTGAGATCGCGGCCCCATTGAAATAGACGAAGTCAGGTTTTACATAGACCAGCTCGGATTCGGTTTCGCCTGACGGACGCGTGACTTCGCGCGTGATGTTTAGGGTGTTGCCATCGCGCGATTTGCTCCAGCGCTCGAAGACGGTGTAGTTCGCTGAGGGTCCGTTGCCGGGGCCGCTGACGATGATGTTGACGAGGAGGGCGTCGCCTTCCCATTTGGTGGCGGCGCTTTTCTGGAGATCGGCGGTCCGGTATTTCTGCGACCGGCCGTCGAGCGGGTAGATGGAGACGGAGGCGGGACCTCCGTTGGGCGGGTCGGCAGTCACGGTGACGGAGGCAGCGGACTGTTCCACACGAATGGAGGCGTCGGCGGGGACGGAATTGTCGGTGATGCTGCCGCGGGACCGGTCAAGTTTCCAGGGACCCGAAAAGTCGCGCTCGGATTGGGCAGTGACCGGGAGCGTACAGATGAAGAAAACAAGGGTCAAACGGCGCATATATGCAGAAGTATAGGTTAAGTTTACGACGAATTTTCAGGTAAAGAGGTTGCCATAGAATTGTTTGTAATATCGGGGCGCGCCGCCCGTCTGGAGGAGTAGAGGGCGCCGATTTCGCGCTAGCATAAAAGGAGAAACATGATGCGAATTACCTGTCTCACTGCCGGTCTGGCGCTTTCGGCGCTGCTTTGCGCGGGGGCGAACGGGGCGGATCCCCGGCTGATGAACCTCGTGATGCCTGATGCGAGTACGCTCGCTGGCGTGAATGTGACGAACGCGGAGATCACGCCGTTCGGTCAGTATGTGCTGAATCAGCTGACGCTTTCGGCCAATGACCGTCTTCAGCAGTTCATCACGGCGACCGGATTCGATCCGCGGCACGATGTGACGGAGATTCTAGCGGCGACATCCGGGAGTCTCGATAAGCCGAACGGGCTGGTGATGGCGCTCGGAACTTTCAACGTGGACCAGTTGACCGCGGCCTTGACGGCGAAATCGTCCGGGGCTTCGACGCAGGACTACAACGGGGCCAAACTGGTTTTGGGTGCGGCGGAGAATCAGCATCAGGAAGCGATTGGGTTCATGGGGAACTCGGTTGCGATTCTGGGCGATGTGGATTCGGTGAAGGCGGCGATTGACCGGTCTTCTGATGCGAATTCGATCAATCCGGCGCTTGCGACGCAGGTGCAGAACCTCAGCCTGAATAACGATGCATGGGCGGTGACGACGAATTCGATTACGGCGCTGATGCCGGGCCTGTCGGGCGCGCCCGGAGCGGCGGCGGCTGGTGGGGCGGCGGGTCTCTCGCAGATGGCGCAGATGTTCAAGGGAATTGTGGGATCGAATGGCGGCATCAAGTTTGGCGACATGGTGGTGATCACCGGCCAGGCTGTGACGGTGGATGCGCCGACGGCGAAGTCGCTGGCGGATGTGGTGCAGGCGATTGCTTCGATCGCGGCGATGGCGGGGGCGGGGAACGATCCGAATGTCGCGGCTTTGGCGCAGTTGATGCAAGGGCTGAAGGTGACCGCGGATGGCGTGAATGTGAATATCACGCTGAGCGTGCCGGAAGCGCAGCTGGAGGCGGTGATTAATCAGATGAAGAAGCCGCACACTGCTCCGGCGGCGCGGCCGGGAGCGAAGCCGGCTTTGGCTCCTCTGCCGGCGGGTACGGCTGGGTCGCGGATGATTGCGGCGCGGTAGGTGGACCGGATATCTAAATGAAGAGGGCGCGCCGCGCGCCGTTCAGCGGCGCGCCCTCTTTTCTGTCAGCGGCCTCGCTGAGCCGTCATGGGGACGGCTTTTTGCGGGAGCGCTGCCGGAGCCGGCGTGGGAGAAGCGGCGGTTCCGTTGACTGCGGGTTCGGAGCGGATCAGGCCGAGAGCGCGGCGTACTTCGAGTTCGATGGTGTTGCGGATATCGACGTTGTCCTTGAGGAACTGGCGGGCGTTTTCGCGGCCCTGGCCGATGCGCTCGCCTTTATAGCTGAGCCATGAGCCGCTCTTTTCGATGACGCTGTTGGCGACGCCGAGATCGATGAGGTCGCCTTCCTTCGAAATGCCCTCTCCGTAAACGATGTCAAACTCGGCTTCGCGGAAAGGCGAGGCCAGCTTGTTTTTCACGATCTTGACCTTGGTACGGTTGCCGACCACGGTATCGCCGTCTTTGATGGCCGCGATGCGGCGGATATCGACGCGCACTGAGGAGTAGAACTTGAGGGCGCGGCCGCCGGTGGTGGTTTCCGGGCTGCCGAACATGACGCCGATCTTTTCGCGAATCTGATTGATGAAGATCAGGCAGGTTTTGGACTTGGAAACGATACCGGTGAGCTTGCGGAGCGCCTGGGACATCAGGCGCGCCTGCAGGCCCATGTGGGAATCGCCCATTTCACCTTCGAGTTCGGCTTTGGGAACGAGGGCGGCGACGGAATCGACCACGAGGACGTCGATCGATCCGGAGGCGACCAGAGCCGCTGTGATTTCGAGCGCCTGTTCGCCGTAATCCGGCTGGGAGACGAGGAGATTATCGACATCGACGCCGAGCTTGCGGGCGTAGATGGGGTCAAGGGCGTGTTCCACGTCGATGAACGCCGCCATGCCGCCGCGCTTCTGGGCTTCGGCGACGACCTGGAGCGAGATGGTGGTCTTACCGGAGGATTCCGGTCCGAAGATTTCGCAGATACGGCCGCGGGGGAAACCGCCGGCGCCGAGGGCCGCGTCGATCGAGATGGCGCCGGAGGAGATCACCGCGATCGGGACGATGGCTTCCTTCGATCCGAGGCGTACAATCGAAC
The DNA here is from genome assembly GCA_036500405.1 of Bryobacteraceae bacterium. GTDB lineage: Bacteria > Acidobacteriota > Terriglobia > Bryobacterales > Bryobacteraceae > BOG-234. Next base: position 12,147 of record DASYCD010000236.1, on the reverse strand, counting down.
CTTTGCCGAACTGCTTTTCGATCTGGCCGAGAGTCTGATCTAAAACGCGTGCTTTCTCTTTTTCGTCCATGTGTAAGGCGATTATAGCAGTTCGCTGGGATTTTTTAAGATTTCTTTTTGCCTTTTATTCGCCTTTTGAGCGGGTCTGCACAAAAGCAGCTAAGTAGCTGAAATCAGGCCGGTTCGCGCAACTGTTGGGAGAGGTAGCGTTCGTAACCGATTTCACGAATCTGGTGAACCTGGGCTTCCAGCCAGTCGACGTGGCCCTCTTCATCTTTGAGGAGGCGTTCGAAGAGTTCGCGGGAGGCGTTGTCGCCTTCCTCCTGGCAAAGTTTGACGAAGCGGTTGTACATGTTGACGGCGTCGATCTCGAGTTTCAGGTCGCTTTCGAGCTGGGATTTGACGTTATCGCCGATGCTGAGGGTCATGGGATCGGTCATGTTGGGGATGCCGTCGAGGAAGAGAATGCGCTCGATGATGGCCTCGGCGTGTTTCATCTCATCGATGGATTCCTTCTGGATGTGCTTCGCGAGGCGTTCGTATTTCCAGTTCTCGCACATTTCGGCGTGGAGGAAGTACTGGTTGATGGCGAGAAGTTCCTCGCGGAGCGCTTCGTTGAGCGCGGCAATGACCTTGGGGTTACCCTTCATGGAATTCAGTCTATGACAGTGAGCGCGGTTATTGCACGGTGAGTTCGAAAATGTTTCCTTCCGGGTCAATCGCTACATATGTGGTCCATGGGCGGCGCTCTACTTCTAAATGCGTGTGGATTCGCGATTCGGCATCTCTACGACTCGTTCGTGGCGGCGATGGAGACGCGCTGGCGCCTGGACGGCGCACTGTAGCCGTCGCCGCGGTGCGACGGACGCGGGGCATGAATCGCGGGTTGGAACTCGATCCGTGTTCACCGTGGATTGGACACGTACTTCTTGTAGGCGGCGATCCAGTCGACGGCAATATCGTGCTGGGCGGTGGCGAGATCCAGTTTGCCGGAGCAGACCAGTTCGTGGAGTCTCTGCTCCAGCTGATCCTTCACGTGGGCGTTCCAGCGGGCGGAGTAGGGCTCGGGCCAGAGATTACGCACCGTCTCGGCGCCGCCGAGATCGGGTGTGATCAGGTAGTCGACTTCAAACTCGCCGGGCTTCGGGGCTTTGATGCCGTATATGGCGAAGACCGCTCGCTGCTTGTCTTCGGGGATATCGCGCGAGATGACTTCCGCTCTTTCGTATTCGCAGACTTCGCGCAGGGTGATGGGGCGGGTCTCGCCGGTCGTCATGGGGCGGGGTTTGGCTTCCGCATTTACCCGGGCGGCGAACGTGATGATAATACCGACGAACACGGCGGCAAATGCGCCCGCGGCAATACCCAGACGTCCCCACGATGCGATGGGGAGCGTGAACCAACTCCGCCTCACCGGCGCTGCGGCGGCTTCCGCGAGACGCGCCCGCAGGAGCGCTCGGGGTCCATCGGCGGAGGGCAGTTGCGAGCCGAGTTCGCGATTGCGCGCGCGTACAAACTCCGTAATTGTTCCTTCGAGCGACTGCATGCGTTCGCGGCATGACCAGCAGGTTGCCAGATGCGCCGCCACTTCCGCTTTGCGGCGCGCCGGCAGTTCGCCATCGGCCGCCAGGATGAGTTCCTGTTCAGACAGATGATATTCAGACATTCGAATTTCCCTCGGACCGCATGAGGCGGACCATCGACTTTTCGATTGAATTGGCTACAGCACCGAGCGACATGCCGAGCACTTCGGCGATCTCCCGGTAACGAAGTCCCTCGGCGCGGAGGGAGAGACAGAATTGGTCCTGCTCGGGCAGCGCGTGGACCACGGCCAGAAGGCGTTCCTGCCTCTGGCGGGCGGCGGCGGCTTCTTCGGGGCCCGGCGACTGATCGGCCGCGACCGCCGTCACTCCCGGTGCGTAGCTGAAGCGATCGGCGTAGCGCTTTCCCCGAAGGCGGCTTTTCAGCGCCAGGTTGTGGGCTACCCGGAAAATCCAGCCCTGGAGATTGGCCTCCGGCCGCTTTTGGCGCAGGTGCTGGAAGAGGGAGAGAAACACTTCCTGGAGGATTTCTTCCGCGTCGTCGATTGGAATCTGGAATCCGCAGAGGTAGCGAAGCAGAGGCGAGCGGAACTGATTGAAGAGCGAGATGACCTGCTCTTCGAGCGAGGATGGGCTTTGCGAGCGCGCCGATTCCACAATCGGGAAGGCCAGCGATTTTGTAACCTCTGCGCTCATTTCACTACGGATTCAGAACGATCACGCCCCACGGGCCCTGACCGGCCGGGATTTTCCGCGATACCGTGTTCGTGCTCAGATCCACCACCGAAACGTCATTCGAGGGACCGTTCGCCGAGTACAGCGTCTTGCCGTCCGCCGACAACGCGATACCCCAGGGGCGCTGGCCCACTTCGAATGAAGTCACCGGTTTGTTCGTCGCCGTATCGATGACGAACACCATCTTGCCACGGCCGGTGCTGACGTAGAGCTTCGAACCATCGGGAGCGAGCGCCATGCCCATCGGCTTGATCTCGCCGGGCTTGCCAAGGAGAATCGTCTTGACCAGTGCGTTCTTCACCGTATCCAGGTAACCGATGGAGCCATCGTTCTCGGCGTTCACCCAGGCGTGTTTGCCATCCGCGGTGAAGACGACGTTTCGCGGGCGGCGGCCGACCTTGATGGTCTTGATGAGTTTTTCCGCGGCGATATCGATGACGGTCACGGTGCCGTCGGCTTCGTTTGTCGAGTAGACGAACTTGCCATCCGGGCTGACAGTTACGCCTTCGGGCTCTTCACCGGTTTTAATTGTTTTGGTCAGTTTTCCGGCAGCGACATCGAGGAAGCTGACGCCGTCGTCATCCTCATTGGAAACGTAGATGGTCTTGCCGTCTGGCGCGACGGCGAAGTTTTCCGGATCCGAACCGGCCTGGAGCGTGCGGGTGACCTTCTGCGTGGCGACGTCGAATTCGGCGATGGCGTCCGCGGTCTTATCGGGCGGGGGAAGCTTGCTTTCGTCTACATTGGGGCCGCCGATCGGACTGCCGCTGAGCGCGACGTAAATCTTTTTGCCGTCCGGGCTCGGGTGGATGCCTCGGGCGCGCTTTCCGAGGTGGATCGTGTTGACGGCGAACGTGGAGGCATCGATGATGCTGATGTCGCCCGAGACTTCGTCACTTACATAGACATGGGGTCCCGCTGCTGGCGGGGCCTCCTTCGTCTCCGTTTCGACGGGCGTGGGTTTCGAACACGCCGCCAGGCACAGGGCAGCTATACAGGCGGTTGGCAGCCAGCCGAGTCTTTTGAGAGAAGAAGCTTCCATTTTCCGGATCACCCTATAGTGGATATTCCCTGGAATGGGATTCTGTTCACACTTTTTTGTGCGGGAGAGGCTGGAGCATAAAAACTTTGAAAAAACACTGAACAGCGGCTTGCCTCGGGGAATATACAAAAGATGAGCTCAATTCGTTCGTGCCTAAGGGGAAGTGTGTGTTTGATTTCTTTTCTGTTCCTGGGAGCCGCGTCGATAGTAAACGCCCAGGGACAGACGGGAGAGATCAGGCTGACGGTCAAAGACCCGTCCAAATCCCCGCTGAGCGCAAACGGCAAACTGGAGAATCTGGCTTCGGGCGTGGCGCGCTCTTTTCAGACAGATGCCAATGGCGCAGCCGATCTGACCGACGTGACGCCGGCGCGGTATCGCCTCGAGATTACTCACTCCGGGTTCGCGGTCTGGTCCGAAGCGATCACCGTTGGATCGGGGGCATCCCTCAGCCGCGACATCACGCTTTCGCTGACCAGTTCGACGTACCAGATGGATGTGGTGGAAGCCACTCCGCTGGCCGGTTTCGATGTCCCTGTTGCGCAGGTTCCGGCGCCGGTGCAGGCCGTCACAACGGAAGACATTCAGCAATCGGGCTCACTCGATCTTTCCGACTTTCTCAACAAGCGCCTGGCCGGCGTGAATGTGAACGAGACCCAGGAGAATCCTTATCAGCCGGATGTGAACTACCGGGGATACACGGCGTCGCCGCTGCTGGGAACTCCGGAAGGCATCTCGGTGTACTTCGACAGCGTGCGCATGAATCAGCCGTTCGGAGATGTGGTGAGCTGGGATCTGATCCCGAAGATCGCCATCAGCGAAGCGACGCTGATGCCAGGTTCCAATCCGCTGTTTGGACTCAACACGCTGGGCGGCGCGATTGCGATCACGACGAAAAACGGCATCAGCGCTCCGGGCACAACACTCACGACAACGGGCGGCAGCAATAATCGACGGGCTTTCGAATTCGAACATGGCGGTTGGAGCAAGGGCGGATTCAACTGGTATCTGGCGGGCAATGCGTTTCATGACGACGGATGGCGTCCGCTTTCCCCTACCGATGTACGGCAGGCGTTTGCCAAGCTGGGATGGCAGGGCGCAAAAACATCCATCGGCCTGGACCTCGCATATGTCTATAACGATCTGTGGGGACACGGTCCGCAGGATCAGCGCATGCTCAACGCGCTGGGGTATTCGAGCGGATATACGCTCTCCGACGAGACGTTTAACCGGTCGCCCTTTTTCAATGTGACGCTGCGGCATATTGTGGGGACGCATCTGACGCTTTCCGGCAACGCTTATTTCCGCAACATCAATTCGTACAGCTACAACACGGATTTCAATTCCGATTCGCTGGAGGAGTCCGTTTATCAACCGTCGGCGGCGGATCAGGCGGCTCTGCAGGCGGCGGGCTATACGGGTTTTCCGACGAGCGGCGCGAATTCATCGAATACGCCATTCCCGTACTGGCGCTGTATTGCGCAGGCGTTGCAAGGCGCTGAGGCGGCGGAGAAGTGCGATGCGTTCCTGACGCGCTCCTGGACAAATCAAAACAACTTCGGTGTGGCCGCGCAGGGTACCTATTCGTCAGGATCGGGCGCGCGTCAGAACCGGTTCACGGCTGGCTTCGCGGTGGATCACAGCAGCATCGATTACGTGCAGAACCAGCAGTTCGGCTACATCAATCCCGATCGTACGATGACCGGGATCAACGCATGGGCTGATGGTTCCACCAGCGTGGACGACGTTCCATTCGATACGCGGGTGGATCTGCGCGGTACGCCGACTACCGGGAGCGTTTTTCTGGCGGATACGCTGACGGTGGGTAAATTCAGTCTGCTGGCTTCGGGGCGGTATAACCATACAACGTCTGACAATCAGGACCGCATCGTGCCGGCGGCTGGGCCGGGGTCACTCACGGGGAGCGCGGTTTTCCAGCGATTTAACCCGTCGGTGGGAGTGACGTATGCGCCGGTTAAAACCTTTAATACGTACTTCAGCTACTCGGAATCCAATCGTGCGCCTACTTCAATTGAGCTGGGCTGCGCCGATCCGGAGAACCCCTGTCATCTGCCCAATTCGCTCGCCAGCGATCCGCCGCTGCGCCAGGTTGTGGCGCACACGCTTGAAGCGGGACTGCGCAGCTCGTCCGAAAGCAAACTGACGTGGAGCGTGGGCTGGTACCGGGCAAAGAATACGGACGACCTGTTGTTTGTTTCATCGCCGCAGGCCAACAACGGGTACTTCAAGAACTTCGGCGAGACGCGTCGGCAGGGCGTGACCGTGGATATCAACCGGCGCTTTGGGACTTTTGAGCTGGGCGGCGACTACACATTCATCAACGCGACATATCAGAGCACAGAGACGATTGACGGCGCGGGCAACAGCACGAATGACAGCGGCGTTCCCGGACTTGACGGCAGCATTACGATTCGTCCCGGCGATCATATTCCTGAAATTCCGGATCACATGCTCAAGATATATGCCGACTGGCGGCCGGTGAAGAAGTTGTTCGTGGAGTTGATGCTGAATGCGCAATCGAAGTCATTCGCGCGCGGCAATGAGAACAATCTCGCTCAGGCCGACAACCTTCATTACTTTGGAACTGGTATGTCGCCTGGGTTTGCGGTGCTTGGGATGTCGTCACACTATCAGCTGTCGAAGCATGCTCAGTTGTTCGCGCAGATCAACAATCTGACGAACCGCCATTACTTCACGGGGGCGACGCTGGCAGTGACCGGATTCACTCCAGAGGGGATTTATCAGGCGCGCCCATTTCCGGCGACTGCGAGCGGGGATTATCCGTTGATCTATTCGACGTTCCTGTCACCAGGCGCCCCGATTGCGGTTTCCGGCGGGTTGAAGTTTACGTTCTGAGGCTCCGGGATCGCCTCGCGTTTATATTCCCCGAGGCGCAATTCTGTTCACGGTTTTTTTTGAAATCGCGCAGCCATGACCACCCGTAAAAAACCCTGAACACAGGGGTTTGCCACGGGATATATAGGGCATGAGCTTATCTCGTTCGCGCTTCATGGGGAGCGTGTGTTTGATTTCTGTTGTCCTGGGAGCCGCTTCTCTTATGCGGGCGCAGTCTGCCGGTGAATTGCGGCTTCAGGTGAACGATCCCTCAGGCGCAGGCGTTGCCGCGAATGGAACGCTGAAAAGCGGCTTCGCTCCCATGAAAAATTTCCAGACTGACGCGCAGGGCGCGTACACCGCGACCGGTTTGACGCCGGGCCGCTACAGCGTCGCAATCTCCAAAAGTGGGTTTGCGAGCCAGGCCGTGAGTGTGAATGTGGCGGCGGGCGCTCCGGTTTCCCGCACAATCACGCTGGCACTGGGCTCGGAGGCGAGTTCGCTGGATGTCATTTCCGTAGCCCCGCTGCCGGGCAGTTCGATGTCGAAAGATGACGCGCCGATGAATGTTCAGACGGCGAACGCGCAGGATGTACAGAACACGCAGGCGATCGATCTGCCGGACTTCATGAACCGCAAGCTGGGCGGCGTGTTCATCAATAACAATCAGGAAAATCCTTATCAGCCGGATTTGAACTATCGCGGGTATACGGCGTCGCCGCTGCTCGGAACGCCGCAGGGGATGTCGGTTTATGTGGATGGTGTGCGGCAGAATCAGCCGTTCGGCGATGTGGTGGCCTGGGATCTGATTCCGCGAAATGCAATTTCGGAAATGGCGCTGGTGCCGGGCTCGGATCCTGTTTTCGGTTTGAACACTTTGGGCGCGGCGATTGTGGTGACTACCAAGGATGGACGCAGCGCTCCCGGTACTTCGCTTTCGGTCAACGGCGGCAGCTTTGGGCGTCGCGCGGGCGAATTTGAGAATGGCGGATCGAAGGGGCCCTGGAATTATTTCACGTCCGGCAACTGGTTCCGGGAAGATGGATGGCGGCCGTACTCGCCATCGCAGGTGCGGCAAATCTTCGCGAAAACGGGCTACACGCACGGCAACACTTCCATTTCGCTCGGCTTCAGCTATGCCGATAACAATTTGACCGGCAACGGTTCTTCGGATACCCGGTTCATCGCGAAGGATTATGCGGCTCTGAATACGATTCCCGACGTCACCTGGAATCGCTCGCCTTCTTTCACCCTGAACGTGCGGCATACGTTTGGCAGCAACCTGGAAATTTCCGGCGCGGCTTATTTTCGCTACGTGCGCGCGGATACGACGAATGGCGATCTCAACGACGATTCGTTCACAGAATCGCTCTATAACCTGAGCGCGGGCGACATTGCGGCGCTGAATGCCGCGGGGTATTCGGGTTACCCGACTACGGGCAATTCGACCACTGAGCCATTTCCTTACTGGCGCTGCATCGCGCAGGGCCTTGAGAAGAGCGAGCCGAGCGAGAAGTGCACCGGTGTTTTCACGAATACCTGGGATCAGCAGCATGCGTGGGGCGGATCGCTGCAGGAATCATGGTTCACGTCGCACAACCGGCTGACGTTCGGGGTGGCGGTGGATCGCGCGAGTCTGACGTATAAGCAGGTGGGGCGGTTCGGTTATATGAATACGGATGGCCTCTCGATCACGCCGGTCAATTCGTATCAGGATGGCAGCACGAACGCGGATGGTCTGCCGGTGGATACGCGGGTCAATCTGCACGGCCTCACAAATTCCAGCGGGATCTATGTGACCGACACGCTTCACCTGAGGAGCAATCTTGCGGTCACGTTTTCCGGACGATACAATCACGCGCAGATTCACAATTTCGACCGGTTGGGTCCGCCGAGCGCGGATCCGGCGGCGCGTGGTTCGCTCGATGGGAACAGCAGCTTCAATCGATTCAATCCGGCGATTGGTGTTGTTTACACGCCGCTGCCCAAGGCAAGCGTGTACTTCAGCTACAGCGAAGCGAATCGCGCTCCCACGGCGATCGAACTTGGGTGCGCGGATCCAGATCAGCCCTGCAATCTGCCGAACGCGCTGGTGGCTGATCCGCCTTTGAAGCAGGTGGTGGCGAAGACGTTTGAAGCGGGTATCCGCAGCACGACGGAAAGCAGGATTCAATGGAATGCGGGTTGGTTCCGCACGGAGAATAAAGATGATTTGCTGTTCATTGCCTCGCAGCAGACTGGCTTCGGGTACTTTCTGAACGTCGATAAGACACTGCGCCAGGGCGCTGAGTTTGGTTTGAGCGGCCGGTATAAGTGGTTCACGCTGGGCGGTAACTATACGTTTCTGGATGCGACGTTCCAGAGCACGGAAACGCTGGGGGGCAACAGCAACAGTACCAGCGACGCCGATAATCCGGGTGAGGAAGGAAACATCACGGTGGTTCCCGGCGATCAGCTTCCCCTCGTTCCGCGCAATCTGTTCAAGGCTTATCTCGAAGCGCACCCGATGGACAGGCTGACCGTCGATCTGGATTTCAACGCCGTAGGACGCACGTTTGTGCGAGGCAACGAAGACAATCAGCATCAGCCGGACGGGGTTTATTACCTGGGACCGGGGTTTACGCCTGGCTATGGGGTGACGAACCTGGGGGCGTTGTACCGGGTGCAGAAGCATCTCTCGTTCACGGTGGAGTTCGAGAATCTGTTCAATCACCGGTACTATACGTCGGGTCAGTTGAACACGACGCCGTTCGATAGCAATCGCAACTTTATTCCACGGCCGTTTGCATCGGATGCGGATGCGGTGCGGAACACGACATATTATTCGCCGGGCGCGCCGCGTGGGGTGTTTGGGGGAATGAAGATGACGTTCTGAAAGCGCGGGCCGCCCTGATGTAACTTTTTTCCTCGCCGGCAGTTTTCGTCGGGGTGAAGACGATTTTGGTTTCCGTGTTCTGCGCGGCGGCGCTGCTGGCGCAGAAGCCTGGCGCGTTTGAGGCGACGTCGGTCAAGGTGAATCGGAGCGGCGCGCTTCAAAGCAGGGGGATCAATATCGCCGGGTCGCGCATTGTGGGGGAGAATCTTCCGCTGCGGACTTTGATACAGCAGGCTTATGGAGTACTGGATTTTCAGATTGAGGGCGGGCCGAAGTGGATGGACTCGGACCGGTTCGATATTCAGGCGAGCACCGGGCTTGCGGCGGCGATTCCGATGCCGGAATTGGGGCCGCTGCTTCAGGAATTGCTGACGGAGCGGTTTCATCTGGCGACGCATCGGGAGACGAAGGAGCGGCAGACTTACGTGCTGCTCGTCGATAAAGATAGGCCGAAGCTGCATGCGACGGAGGGGACTCCGGCGCGCTCGATGCGTGCGGTGAATGGGAAGATGACCGGCGATGGCGTCACCATGGGAGCGCTGGCGTATCGGATTGCGATTCAGCCTATGTTTGCGGGGCGGACTGTTGTGGATAAGACCGGCCTGACCGGCTTCTACGATTTCACTTTGGAATGGGAGGCCGGGGAGGACGCCGAATCTTCGCTGCTTCGCGCGCTTCGGGAACAGCCTGGATTGCGGTTGAGTTCGGAAAAAGGGCCAGTGGACGTGCTCGTGATCGACAGCGCCGAGCAGCCTTCCGGGAATTGAGCGCGCTCCACGCTTAAGACGCGCGGGCGGGGCGGCCTCTTCCCATCGTCATCGGCGGGGGCGGCGGTTCCGGTTCGGGTTCGACTTTGCGGGGGCGCGCGTTGAGACGGGCGACTACCGCGGCTTCGAAAGCTTTGGCGAATTTCGGAGTGCCTGGCTTTTGCCCGGAGGCAGTGGCTACCTGTTCCTCGGTGACTTCCTGCGCGGTCGGCAGGTACTTCTGGAAGTAGGCGCGGAGGCGATCCTGCACCACGCGAATTTCCGAACGGTAGGCCACCATCAGGACCTCGGCCGTGTGGGCGTCTTTCAGGACTTCCCACACCTGCGAAGGCTTATGGATCTTCGGCGACTTCAGCGCGGATTCGAGTTTCTTCGCGGCGGGGTCCAGCTTCTGGAGCGTCTTCAGATCAGCCGGCGACAGCGCGAGCGCTTTGAGCGCGGCGGCGCGGTCTTTCGGCGACAGCTTTTCCAACAGAACGGTAAGAAACGCCAGCCAGCCGTCGTCATTTCCGGCCGGGAAGATGGCGTGCGCGTGTTTTTCAAAGCGCGAGAGGCCGGCGAGATTCAGTTTCTCCGCGTTGAGCCCCGGGGCGATGAGACCGAGCAGCCCGAGCTTATCGAGATCTTCCATCGCCGCGATGGCGGATTCGTGGGAGGCAAGCGCCTGGAGGTCGGCCTGGAGCGCGGCCGGGTTCGGATGCAGAAAATCGCCGAGGACCGCATTTTCCAGCTGCGACTGCGTACGCGGGGCGATTTCGAAGCCCATCACATGCTTGAACCGCACCATGCGGAATACGCGCGAGGGATCGTCGAAAAACGCCATGGAGTTCGTGGCCCGCAGCTCTCGATTGAGCAGATCGGCCTGGCCGTTGGTGGGGTCAACGAGCAATCCCTTCGCTCCACGATTCAAAAACAGCGCGATCGCGTTGATCGTGAAATCGCGGCGCGAGAGATCTTCGTGGATCGAGGCAGGCGCAATCTGCGGCTTGCCACCCGCCTTCGCGTATTTCTCGGTGCGGGCGTTGCTGACGGACGCGCGAAGCCCGCCGGGAAGCGCCAGTTCCGCGCCTCGCTTCAGAGGGTCTTCTTCGGTGACACTGCCTTTCAGCGCCGCGGCCAGTGCTTTGCCGATTTTGATCGCATCGCGCTCCACCGTGAAATCGAGATCGCGAATCGGAGCGCCTCGCAGCATGTCGCGCATGGCGCCGCCGGTCAGCCAGACGGTAACGTTGGCCTCCGTGGCGATCCGCTGGATCTCAGTCACGGTGCGGTTCTGGGCGGCGTCCAGATGGCTTTCCAGAGCGAACATGTAATCGCTCATAGCTTGTTCGGCGGCTCCTTTTGGTCACGCATCTTCATTCCCTCTGTCACGCCCTTGGGTGATGCTGGTCCAGCGTGTCACGCAGGCGTGAGCGCACTACGTGGGTATAAATTTCGGTTGTGGACAGGTCGGCGTGTCCCAGCATTTCCTGAAGACTGCGCAGGTCCGCGCCGCCTTCGAGAAGGTGCGTTGCAAAGGTATGCCGCAGAACGTGGGGCGAGAGGTGGTGGAAAATCCCCGCCTTCCGGCCGTTCAGTTTGATTGCCGCCCAGAACGCCTGGCGGGTCATGCCGACGCCGCGCGAAGTCACGAACAGGAACGGCGTGACGCGGCCTTTCAGGATGGCAGGACGCCCCTGCTCAAGATAGCGGTTCACGATCGCCAGCGCTCTTGCGTTCACTGGCACGATGCGCTGCTTGTTGCCCTTGCCGGTGACCCGAAGGAGTCCAAGACCGGCGTCCAGGCTTGAAAGGTGGAGATTGATGAGCTCGCTGACCCGGATTCCGGTTGCGTAGAGAAGCTCGAACATGGCGTGGTCGCGAAGTCCGTTTGGCTTTGTTGTGTCGGGAGAGGCGATCAGCTTCTCAATCTGCTCGCGATTGAGGAACTTCGGGATGGTGGACCACTGCTTCGGAGAAGTCAGATGCTCGGTCGGGTCTTCCTTCAGCTTGTCTTCTGTGACTAAGAAGCTGAAAAAACTGCGCAGACTGCTCATGTGGCGGGCTATGGACCGGCTGGTTAAGTCCTTATGGTAGAGCTGGTTAACGTACTTGTTCAAAAGCTCTGTTTGAGGTAATCCTCCACCCGTTACAGGCTCCACAAAAGATCGCAGCGCTGCCAGATCCCGCCCATAAGCTTCGAGCGAGTTTCTGGAAAGCCCCCGTTCCACACGGCACCAGGTGAGGAAGTCTCTGATTCCGCTGGAGATCGGCGTTAAAGCCGAATTCCCGTTACGATCCATTCACGAATGAACCCTTTCGTGCAATGATACAATATTCCCGAAAATGTTT
>DASYCD010000235.1:0-4639 GCA_036500405.1 Bryobacteraceae bacterium | reverse complement strand
GCGTCACTGAGCTGCGACATAGGCTTCGAAACTCCGCGCCGCCCGCTCGCAAACCGCGATCTGCCGCTCCCGTCGGTCACGCGACGGATTTTCGAGCGGCGGCAGCAAATCGAACGCGATGTTGGCGGGCTGGTATCGCTTCGGATCGGCGTGCGAGATGTAGTGCAGCAGCGAGCCAATGGCGCTTTCACGCGGGAAAGGCTTCAGTTCGCGGCCCGCAAGATACTCCGCCGCCAGGCGTCCCGCCGCCAGCCCCGTGGCAATCGATTCCACATAGCCCTCCACGCCCGAAATCTGCCCGGCAAAGAACACATTCGGATGATCGCGCAATTGCAGGGTCGCATTCAGCAACTCGGGCGAATTGATGTAGGTGTTGCGGTGAATTTGCCCAAACCGAAGAAATTCAGCATTCTCCAGCCCCGGAATCAACCGCATAATGCGCTTCTGTTCGGCGAACCGCAGATGATTCTGAAAGCCCACCAGGTTGTAGCTATCCGCCCGCAGATTCTCCAGGCGAAGCTGGACCGCCGCCCACGGCCTGCGTCCCGTGCGCGGATCCGTCAGGCCCATCGGCTTCATCGGCCCGAAGCGGAGCGTATCGCGGCCGCGCCGCGCGATCTCCTCAATCGGCAGGCACGCCTCGAAATAGGGGACGTCGTCCGGAATATGCGATTCCACCGCCTGCGCCGCCATCAGCTCATCGACAAAGCGCTCGTACTCCGGCTTATTCATCGGGCAGTTCAGATAATCGCCCGAGCCATCGAGCGATTTGTCATAGCGCGAAGCGGCAAACGCAATGCTTCGGTCGATGGTGGAAGCATCCACAATCGGGCTGATGCTGTCGTAGAAGAACAACCGGCCCGATCCCGTCAGCCGAGCGACATTCGAGGCCAGCGCATCGCTCGTCAGCGGACCAGTCGCAATAATCGTGGGGCGCGAAGGATCGATTTCGCTAAGCTCCTCACGCCGAATCTCGATCCCCGGATGCGCTTCGATTGCCGCCGTGACTTCCGCGCCGAAGACATTCCGGTCGACGGTCAACGCCTGCCCTCCCGGCACACGCGCCACAGCCGCCGCACGCAGAAGCAGCGAATCGAGCCGCCGCAGTTCCTCTTTTAACAGCCAGGAAGCCGAAGGATACTGATCGCTCTTGAGCGAATTACTGCAGACGAGCTCCGCCAGCCGGTCGGTCTGGTGCGCGTCGGTTGTCCGCACCGGCCGCATTTCATAAAGGACAACGCCAATTTCCCGCTCGGCAAGCTGCCAGGCCGCTTCCGAGCCCGCGAGCCCACCTCCCACAATCGTGACGGTTTGCAAATTCCAGTGTAGAGGCGCAGTCAGCGACTCTGCTTCGGACCGCGCGGCCCGCTGATCAGCTTATATACTTCCCGCTTCGAAAGCCCGCGCTCGCGCGCCACGGTCTTGATGGCATCCATGCGCTCAATACCCGCCCCGATCAGCGTTTCGATCATGGTCTCGATCGGCACATCACTCCCACCCTCGGATGCTTCCGCCTTGCCGATCATCACCACGAACTCGCCGCGAATCGCATCGCGCGTAATCAGCGATTTCCGGATCTCGTCCGCCGTCCCGCGCAGGGTCTCTTCATGGAGCTTGGTGAGTTCCCGCCCCACCACGACGGGCCGCTGGCCCAGCGTCGCCGTAATATCTTCCAGCGTTTCCGTAATCCGGTGCGGCGCTTCGTAAAACACCAGCGTCGCGGCTTCCTCGGCCACGGATTCCAGCACATTCCGCCGCTGCCCCTGTTTAGCAGGCAAAAATCCGGCAAAGAGGAAACGATCCGTCGGCAGCCCGGACACCACCAGGGCGGCCAGGAGCGCCGAGGGACCCGGCAGCGCTTCCACCCGGACCCCGGCCTCAGCCGCAGCGTGCACGAGCCGATAACCGGGATCCGAAAGCAGCGGCGTTCCCGCGTCCGAAACCAGCGCGCCGGTTTCGCCCTGCTGAATACGCGCGATCAGTTCCGCCGCGCGCCCTGTTTCGTTGTGTTCGTGATAACTGAGCGTGGGCCTGGAAATCCCATAGTGATCGAGAAGCCGCCGCGTGGTGCGGGTATCCTCGCAGGCGATCCAGTCCACTTCTTTCAGGATGCGTACCGCTCGGTACGTAATGTCTTCCAGATTCCCGATGGGAGTCGCAACCACATACAGGCGCCCGGACATATCCCGAGTATAGTGACGCGCAAGGCGCGCTTATACCAGCGTGACGGGCACGCGGTCCAGCGCCGCTGCCTTACGCGCGGCCGGTGAGACCCGGGGCCCTTCGGCCGGCGTCCCCGCGGGCTTTGTCTGCATCGGCGGAGGAGCGATGTCATCCACCGCACCGCAACGCGCCAGTTCGAACCGGTTGCGCACGTCCAGCTTGTGGAACAGGCGGAACAGGTAGATCTTGACGGTGCCCTCGGTGATTCCCATTTCGCTGGCGATCTGCTTATTGCGCAGCCCGCGCCGCAGCAGGATCACGATTTCGCGCTCACGCGGGGTCAGGCTGACGCGGCGCCGCGCGGGAGCCGCTTCCCGGGTGGCCGCGAAGCCGATCTGCATTTCTCCGCCCGCCACGCGCCGCAGCGAATCGGCCAGATGCTCGGCGGACGACGACCGCTCCACAATTCCGCGTACGCCGAATTCCAGCGCGCGGAAAACCGTGTCGAGCGGCATTGCTTCCGCCCAGACCACTACCGGGCATCCGGGCAAATGTCCATTGACTTCCGTGAGATTGCCAAAGGTCAGACCCGCTGTTAGATCCAGCAGCACCAGATCCGGCGTGGAACCGCCATCCTTTGCAGAAGGAAGCGATACCGGATCGCCCACTATGACATCAAATCCCCGGCATTCGAGGACTTCCTGAAAACCGCCCACCAGTACGGGCTGGTCGCTGACTAAGAGAACTTTTGGCACTTCTTCCTCCGGCATCCAATGCGGCTAGAAATAAACAAATGGGGACCGTAAAGCGCTGCTTCCGATTGGGCGCGTACGCACCTCAATTCTGAGCACCTTTGGCCGATCCGCCCGCCGCCGTACCCGGCTGGGATGATTCTTGTGCTGCCGCTTCTGACGAGCGGCCTGATGGTTTGCCGTCTGACGACGCAGCGGCCTTCCCTTGCCCGGCTGCCTGCGCCGGTGCGCGGCGGGTCCGGAATTCATACTTATCAATCGTCATCGCAGCCACGCCCTTGATATTGCGTACGATGCGGCCTTCCGCGACGAGTTTCAGCGGAATCTGATTTTCGAGGCGCGCAGGCCAATCGACCGACACCTGAACCAACTGCCCGGGCTCCAGCGCTTCGCTCGCGCGGAACAAAACACCCTTGCTGCTGATGTTCAGGGTTTCACTCTCGCCCTGACCCGAAATAAACGGCTTCTCCAGAGTCTGGTAACTGACCGCCAGATGGCAATCGAACCGCGCATTGTTGCGCCGCTCTGCCTCTTTATTCGAAGGACTCGGCGCGCCGGTACTGCTCAGCGCGTTCTGAATCGATCTCTGGAAATTCACGGGATCGAGCTCTTCATAACAGAAGAAATCATGCGCGCCTTTCCGCACCGCCGTAACCGCGGTGTCGCGATCCTGCGCATGGCAGAGCAGAATCACAGGGGTCCGGGGAGCGTGCTGCTGTAGGTGGCGAAGCGTCGCGATACCCTGACCATCCGGCAGAAATAACTCGGAAAGTACCAGGTCGAACTGCCGGTCCTGAATCGCGCGCAATCCGTCGAACAGGGATTCCACTCGCGTGCATTCCACCGTCAGTGCTTCGTCATCGCGCAACAGGCGCTCCAGCTTCTCAGCCGGGGCCGAGTCGGCGCTGATGAATAACACAGAATATTGGGTCATTGCGTGAGACTTGATACCAGCATAACGCTCTTTACGGTCTGTTGTCCTCGCCGCACCCGGATTTTCACCAGTGGTTTGTAGACCCTGGCGATGAGCCGCTTCGAGGGGCGCCGGCGCTTCGGTGGAACCCGCCGCCGGGACCATCGGTATTTCATCCATCCGCCGCGGTGTTGGAGATGTCATGCCGCCCTCTTTGCCGATCCAGGATTCTCGTTCTTCAGTACACGACCCGCCAGCTTATTGACTGCTTTACCGAACGGCGCATCCGCAGGGAATGAAAATTCCCCCTTCGACACCGCCGCCAGCCCGGAATAATCCGCCGGAATCACGCCGAAAAGCTTCATTTCGAACATTTGTTCGATACTTTCGATCCAAAAATCTCGCGGCGTCTTATCGCTCAGATTCAGGACAAGCCGAAGCCTGCCTCGTTCGAACCCCCGGCTGGTCAAAGTCTGAATGATGTACCGGGTCTGGTAGAGCGCCAATACGTCCGGGGCAGCTATCACCATCAGTTCGTCCACATGCTGGAGGAATGCCCAGATTCCGGGCGTCAGATGACGGCCCAGATCGACAAGCGCCAGTGGATAGACACGATTGATATGCCGGAACAGGCTGTCAATTCTCCAGGGCTCCGGCATCGGGCTCTGCTGTGGATCCGGCCCCGCCAGCACATCCACGTTTTCGTTCAGCGGCATGAAATATTCGTGCCAGTTGGAAGAACTCAGCTTCCGCACTGAATCGAACGTGTCTCCTGCCCGGTGTTTCGGCGCCATGCGGGAAACCCGATGTA
>DASYCD010000234.1:0-15010 GCA_036500405.1 Bryobacteraceae bacterium | reverse complement strand
GGCAAGCCGCGGAAGCTTCTGGCGCAGGCGAATCGTAACGGCTATTACTTTTTGCTGGACCGGACCAACGGCAAGGTCCTGGTGACGAAGCCGTTCATCCACGCGAACTGGGCGAAGGGGATCAACGAAAAGGGCCAGCCGATTCCGGATCCTTCGCAGGACCCGATTGTGGGCGGCGCGCTCGTGACGCCGACTTCGGATGGCGCATCGAACTTCCCCGCCCCGAGCTTCAGTCCCGATACCGGATTGCTCTATGTGAACGCGATCGAAGGCTACAGTGTTTTCCATCTGGAAGACCCCGCGATGAAGCCGGTCGGGTTTGCGCATTCGTCGGAGTATGCGTTTGCGAATTCGCGGTCGGCGCTGAAGGCGATCGATTACAAAACGGGCGCGATCAAGTGGGAGCACGAGTATCCCGGCGGCAACTTCGGTTTCGGCTCATGGCCAGGAGTGCTGAGCACGGCGGGTCGCGTTGTCTTCGCGGGCGACGATGCGACCAACCTGGTGGCTTACAACGCCGACACCGGCAAAATTCTGTGGCACGCCGATTTAGGAACGGTGGTCGGCAACAGTCCGATCACGTATATGGTGGATGGCGTTCAGTACGTGCTGGTCTCGGCCGGCGATGCCATGTGGGCGTTTTATCTGCAGTAGCTCGCTGAGTCCGGTTCAATTCGCCGAGGGGTGTTCCACATGGTCTATTACCAGTGCGCTCAGCGGGGCCGTTCCAGACCTCAGACGAATGCCGAGTTGCTCCCGGAGAGCGTCCACGAACGAGACACCTTCGTCGGCGCCCAGGCTCGATGCATCAGGCGGAGAATTGATACCCGGCGCCCATTCCAGAGCGAAGTCGAACAGGCCGCTCAGCCCCGTCTGATCCACCATGGGCCGATCCAGATTCGCCACTCCGGCGAGCGATGTCGCGATAAAGGCCATGGTTCCATTTCGCGCGCCCCAGCATGCGCGACCGGACGGACAGGGTGGTACCCAGGTGAGACCGTTGCAAAGAGCCGGAAATCCTCCGGCAATAGTCTCTGAAGGGGGCTTCCCGGGATTGGTCGCAGTCAGCGAAGTGGAATCGAGAACGCAGCGCGCGTCTTCAGGATGCCTCTGGAGCCGGTGTCCGAAAATACCGGGTTTCGACAGGACGAGTGCGAGAACGGGCGTGTCGCGGGTCTCGATGTGAACGGCGAGTTTAAAGCGATCCGCAAGCAAAGATTTCATCAGATCGCGCATGCCGTCTTTGCCTGGATCTTTTTCGACGCGCGCCTGAATGTCGAAGCGGTCTGTGACGACCCAGTCCGGTAGTTGCGGCCTGAGCGCCTGCATCTGGTTACCCTGGATCTTATATGCGAAGGCGATGAAATTGATTAGCGGTACATTCGTCGCTGAAAGATAGCCGCCGTTCGGGGTGTAGACATCTCCCGCCCCCAGAGGAAAGTTCACGGATCGTGGCGCGTCGGAAGTGTTGGATTTTACTGAAGCAACATCGAATGCCTGGCCAGGCGATTGAGCGGTTAATGCACGGGACGCCGCCAAAAAAACAATTGCCATGCGCGCAAATCGCGAACGCCGCATGAGCAATCGTCTCATGCGTGACCGATGCGTCGATTCCGGCGGCGCATTGATACAATTCGTTCACCGTGACCGAATCCCGAGGGCGAAGCACAGTCGAAGACACCGCGATCCAAAAGCCGTCTCCTCGAATTCTCTCCATCCAGCGCTGGTCTCTTACACTTCTCGTTGCCGGCGGCGTGCTGAATTACATCGACCGCGCCACGTTATCCGTAGCCAACAAACTCATCCAGGACGATCTGGGAATACCTGTTGTCAGGATGGGCCTGCTGCTCTCCGCGTTTCTGTGGGCCTATGCGCTGGCGCAGTTGCCGGTCGGCGGACTCATTGACCGGTACGGTCCGCGCAAGCTGCTCGCGCTCGGCCTCTTCGCCTGGTCGATCGCCCAGGCGGCTGGCGGTGTAGTCAGAAGTTTTGGAACTTTCATCGTCGCGCGTGTTGCGTTGGGCGTGGGTGAGGCGCCCCTGTTTCCCGGTGGAGCCCGAGTTGTACGGGACTGGTTCGGCGTCAACGAGCGGGGATTCGCGACGGGCATCTGCCAATCCGCTTCATCTCTCGGCAACTTCATCGCGGTTCCGCTGCTGACATTCCTGATGCTCAGTCTGAGCTGGCGCTGGATGTTTCTGATCGTCGGCGCGATCGGTATTGTGCTCTCATTTGTATGGTGGCGTTGCCACCGCGATCCAGTGGAAATCGACCTGACCCCGGACGAGATTCGCTACCTGACAGAAGGCGACGAGAACGCCACGTCACGCCCGCCGTCTTTCGCGGAATGGAGACAGCTCTTCTCCTACGGAACCACCTGGGGCATGATTGCGGGATTCTTCGGCAACATGTACGTGCTCTGGCTCTACACGGGCTGGCTGCCGTATTACCTGGAACACGAGCGCCACATGAGCATCGCGCGGGTCGGGATTGTGGCGGCGATCCCCTATTTCTTCGGTTGTGTCGGCGCGATTGCCGGCGGATGGCTCTGCGACTTTCTCACCCGTCGCGGCTGGACGCCAATCGGAGGCCGCAAGCTTCTGGTTTCCATCGCCCTGTTCGCCATTTCCGCCTGCACGGTGGCCACGGTGTTTGCGAAATCGAATACCGTCGCTCTGACGTTTATTTCGATCTCTCTGTTCCTGATCTACATCGTCAGCAGCGCGGCGTGGGCCACGGTGCCGATCGCGGCGCCGAGCCAGTACACCGCATCGCTTGGTTCGATCCAGAACTTCGGAGGCTATCTGGGCGCGGCTCTCGCTCCCACCATCACCGGCATGATCGTTCAGGCCACCGGCAGCTTTGCCGATGCCCTGATGTTGAGCGCGGCTTTGGCTTCCATCTCCGCCGTGGCCTATCTGTTGCTGGTCAGGCAGCCCATTCCCGCGCCTCAGCAGCACTTGGCGCGCTGATATTTCGCCCGAAACCGTTCGTCACTGAACTTCCGCCACTCCGCCGCCGAATGCCGCGTGCCATGCGCCGCCAGATGTCGCGCGTACGCCCGCTCGTCTCCAATCTCCCGCAGCAACTCCAGCACACCCGCCGCGATTTTCCTCAGGAGCGTCATGCTTCCTCCGCATTCAGCCGGCTCGGCATGAACGGCGCTTCCGCCACGCGACGGTCCTCCGTCCCGCGAATAATCCCGAACCACAGCCGCGCCGAATCCAGCAGAATAATCGCCACCAGCAGCATGAAAACACCGCACACCACCGCGTCCAACCGGTTGTTGAAGATCTGCGTCTGCACGGCCGCAGTGGTCACGCCCGACGCCTCCAGTTGCGCCGCCTGGGCCAGAAATCCAATCCGCGGCACAGGTGACCAGATCTTCTGCCATGACGCCGCGAACGTCACGATCACCAGCCAAACCAGCGGCGCGCACGTGATCCACATGTAACGCGGGCCCCGCATCTTCAGCAGAATTGTTGTCGCCACCGACAGCGCCACCGCCGCCAGCAATTGATTCGCGATCCCGAATAGTGGCCACAGCGAATTAATCCCGCCCAGCGGATCCCGCACGCCCTGAATCAGAAAATATCCCCACCCGATCACCACCGCCAGGCTCGCCCCGATCACGCCCGGCATCCAACTCGTCCGCCCCAGCGGCTTCCACACATGCCCCAGCAGGTCCTGCAGCATAAAGCGGCCCACGCGCGTCCCGGCGTCGATGATCGTCAGGATGAACAGAGCCTCGAACATGATCGCGAAGTGATACCAGAACCCGAGCACCGCATCGCCGCCTCCGCCACGCGCGAAGATATGCGCCATCCCCAACGCCAGTGAAGGCGCGCCGCCCGTGCGCCCGAACAGCGTGACTTCGCCCGCATGCCGCGCCATATCCGCCATTTGCTGCGCGGTCACCGGAAAGCCCCAGCCCGAAATCGTCTTCACCGCCGCCTCAGCCGTCTTGCCCACAATCCCCGCCGGCGAATTCACCGCGAAGTAAACGCCTGGATCAAGCGAGCACGCCGCAATCATCGCCATCACCGCGACAAAACTCTCGAGCAGCATCGACCCGTACCCGATCTGGGTCGCGTGTGTTTCAGACGAAATCATCTTCGGCGTAGTTCCGGAAGAAATCAGCGCGTGAAATCCCGAGACAGCCCCGCAGGCAATCGTGATGAAGCAGAACGGAAAAATCTTGCCCGCCATCACCGGCCCGGTGCCATCCACAAAGCGCGTGAACGCCGGCATCTGCAGATCGGGATGAACCACGAAAATTCCGATCGCCAGCATCAGAATCACGCCGAGCTTCACAAACGTGCTCAGATAGTCGCGCGGCGCAAGCAGCAGCCAGACCGGCAGCGCGCTCGCGAAAAATCCGTAGATGATGATCGCGACCGCCACGCCCATCGCCGAAAGCGTGAACATCGGCGCGAGCGACGAACCCGCGATCCATTGCCCGCCGAACACTGACGCCAGCACCAGCACGAAGCCAATCGTCGAAACCTCCAGCACTTTTCCTGGCCGCCAGTAGCGCAGATACAGCCCCATGAAAAGCGCGATCGGCATCGTCGCCGCGATCGTAAACGTGCCCCACGGGCTTCCCGCCAGCGCGTTCACTACTACCAGCGCCACCACGGCCAGCAGCACGATCATGATCATCAGGACCGTCACCAGCGAAACGAACCCGCCGAGCTTCCCGACTTCCTCGCGCGCCATCTGCCCCAGCGATTTTCCATCGCGCCGCATCGACGCGAACAGAATCACGAAATCCTGCACCGCGCCGCCCAGCACCGCGCCGATGATGATCCACAAAGTTCCCGGCAGATAGCCGAACTGCGCCGCCACCACCGGCCCCACCAGCGGCCCCGGTCCCGCGATCGCCGCGAAGTGATGCCCGAAGGCGATCCACTTATTCGTGGGAACGAAGTCGTGCCCGTTATCCAGCCGCTCAGCCGGAGTGGCGCGCGCATCGTCGAGCGCCATCACCCGCGCTGCAATGAACTTCGCGTAAAAGCGATACCCGGTCAGATAAGTGCAGGCGGCGGCGGCCACCAACCAGATACTGCTGATGTGCTCCCCGCGGCTGAGCGCAATGGCCCCCAGACAAAAAGCGGCGCCGAAGGCAATCGCAGCCCAAACCACGCGTCGAAAAAATGACATTAAAAAGAGATTGTCAGAAATGGGGCAGCGAACGCAACCTCGCCGCGCTCACACTGCCCGGCGGAGTTCCCAAAATCCGACCGCGCGCGTCGAGCGAAGCGACATAATGCGCGTCTTCCTGCGTCGTTCCTTCCAGAATCGCGGTGAAACGCGCAGAGGGATACTCCAAAGACCGGAAGACTTCGCCCTCTTCATCGATAAAGGTGCGCTGCGCCTCCGGCTGGCCCAGCTTCGAAACCACGGCCGAATAGTTATCGCCTGGCGTCAGTTGCTGCCAGACGCGATGGGGGCGCACGCCCTCGATGCGTTCCAGCACTTCGCCCGGCCGCGCCACATCAGCCACAACAGCCGCCGCAACCACGCCCAGCATCACCACCACAACCGCCTTGCGGCCGGTAGCGGCAGGCGTGCGTGGCGAGTCGAGCCGAATACTGACCACGGGCGCCGGTCTTCGCGGACGCGAGGCTTGCACGGAAGGACTCGGCATGTTGTCATTCACCGCAATCGGCAACTCAACCACCGGCCGCCGGTACGGGACCGCCATGCCCTCCCGCCACTCCAGTTCCTTTTTCAGCCCGACGATCACCACCGGGGCGTTGGCCGACACATCCGCCAGAAAGCTGCGCGGAATGCAGGCCTCATCTCCCGATTTCGTATTGACGACGACGACGTCCGTCCAGGTCGCGCGGCGGAAACGCCACTCGTTATGCGCAACGCCGAGGATCGGCGGATAGAACGCAAAACTGCGCCCGCCAGTGAGACCGATCAGCCCGGGCAGGAGCGACATCGACATCACCCTCATTCTAGCCCGGAACGGTCAGGATCAGCGGAGATGCGCCGGAGTCCAGACGAGCCGCCAGCGCTCGCGGCCACGCAGCGCAACATTCACTTCTTCAAGCGATCCGAAGAATCCGGCGAAGGCATGCTCCAGATGCGCGGGCCGCTTCCTCGTCTGCCGGAAATCACGCGGCCGCAACTGATCCCGCCGCGAGACCACCGCCGTCCCCATCGGGCGGTACTCATGCGTCCCCTGCGCCCACACCACTTCCGATTCCCGATCGATCCACAGAGCGAAGCCCAAGCTCTCAGTAGATCACGTATCCTGTGGATTCCGGGATGTGGTTCACCGTTCCAAACCTCTTTACGATCCTCCGCGTGCTGATGACTCCGTACATCCTCGTGGAGCTCGCCCACGGCCATTACATGATCGCCGGCTGGACCTTCGGCGCGGCCGCTGTTACGGACACGCTCGACGGTGCGGTCGCCCGGCGCTTCGGCCAGGAATCGCGTGTCGGGCAATACCTCGACCCCATTGCCGACAAGCTCCTCCTCAGCAGCATCTACATCGGCCTGATGCTCGGAGGCGCCATGCCGGGTTGGGTGGTTGCCGTCGTCTTCGGCAGAGACTTCTGGATCCTGGCCCTCTCCGCCATCGCCCTCCGGTTTACGAAGTTCCGCGAGCTGCGCCCCAGCGTCTGGGGCAAAGCCAGCACGTTCGCCCAGATTATGACAGCGGTCGGGATCATGGCGGCGCGCGCGTACCAGAACCATATCTTCGAAGAGATTTCGGACGTGCTCACGTGGGCAGTTGTTGCGCTGGCAGGGGTTAGCGCCGCGGATTACACGGCGCGCGGCATCGGATTCTGGATCCGCTCCAGGCGGGCTTGCACGGCCAACAGGGCCGGAGTAGTCTAATAGTCAGGGAGCCAGCAGAGGATGACACGTTACGTGCCGGCCCGGCATTACATTTCGTTCGGGATCGCGGCATTGGCGCTTGCCGGATTTTCCACCTGGCTCGGTCTGAGCCTCGCGCGCCCCCTTCTCCTCCCTGCCGCGCTCTTCCTTCTGACTTCCATTGTTCTTATGGCTCTGGCCTTCCGGCCGGCGATTCGGGTTTATGACGCTCATATCGAAATCGGCAAACGCGTCATCCCGTGGCAGGATATTCAGCGCGTTGACCGCACCGGCTGGATTTCCCCGCTCGTCGTCCGACTTACGCTTTTCGACGATGAGACGGTGACGATTATTTACCCCGGTGAAGTGGATTGCTGCAAGCACGTCCTGCGCACCATCCGCCAGATGGCGACCGCCGCCATGATCGATGGGATTCCGTACCGTCAGTATTGGGGCGAAGTGCTCGGCATGAACGAAAGCCGCCAGATTCCGTCGTCCCGCCCCCGCGTCCTCCGGCCCGAGGACGAAGAAGAGGTTGAGCGTCTCTACTTCCTTCTCAAGACCGTCGGCCACATCGATCCCCGCAATTCCGGTGAAGAGCGCTGAAGCTCCTGATCGCGGCTATGGCCGTCGTCGCAGCCCTTTGGATTTTTTCCACTCCCATTCTGAGAGGCGCCGGTTCGCAGCTAGTAGCCGATGGACCACCCGTTAAAGCCGATGCGATCGTTGTTCTGGCAGGAGACGGCAAGGGCAACCGGATTCTCAAGGGCGCGGAATTAGGAAAAGAGGGATACGCGCCGATCGTGATCGCCAGCAATGGCGGCAAGGAATACGACCGCAGCGAATCGACGCTGGAAATTGAATTTGCGGTGCATCGTGGGTACGCCCCGGAATTGTTTCTGGCGACCGATTGGGACGTCTACAGCACGGTGGAAGAAGCGAAGCACGCCGTCCCCCTTCTCCGCGCTCGCGGCGCACACAAGGTCCTCATCGTGACGAGTCTCTGGCATACCGCTCGATCCGGAAGGATCTTTCGGCGACTCGCCCCGGACATCGAGTTCCATTTGGTAGGCGCGGACGACCCGGATTGGGACCACGGCAACTGGTGGCGCAGCCGCGAAGGCAAAAAGGAATTCCTTCTGGAATTCAGCAAGACCGTGGCCGACTACGTCCATCTGTAAACCTTGCCGCTGGCCTCATCGGGCTTAGACCTTCAATAGCCCCCTCCGCAGTCCCCGTGTCACGGCTTCCGTGCGCGTGCCGGCTGCGAGTTTGCCGAGAATCGAATTCACGTGAAATTTGGCGGTGTGCTCGCTGATGTTGAGGCGAGCGGCGATTTGTTTATTACTCAAACCTTCCGCGACGATTTCGAGCACTTCGATCTCTCTCGGCGTCAGAGGCTCGCCTTCGGATTCGCTTTCGGCCGCAAGTACGGCCCGCGCCGCATCGGCGGGAACCGTTGCCAGACCCGCCGCCGCGGCATAAATCGCGGCGGCGATCTGATCCGGCGAAGCATGGCGCGGGAGCGCGCTATGGACGCCCCGGCGCAGGAGGGTGGGGGTCAGCGGTTCATCGCACAGCACTACAAACGGAATGTGGCCGTCGAGAATGCCGGGCAAATCGTCGCGTAGAATGACGTCCGCGTCGAGAGCGGAATCCACGAGCATAATGCCCTGGTTTCCCTCCAGCACCGATTCCAACCCGGCGCGAGCCACCGCGGCGGACGCTTCAATCCGGACCCTTATCAAGCCGCTGCCCGCCTCGCCTCCGTGAAGGAGACGGTTGCCCGGCGCTCGCGAGCGCGATCGCCCCGCAGGAATCGCAGTGTCAGACAGCCGGAGCCGGCAGCCGCGATTGCGTCGCCCAGATCGCCGGCATCGCGGAATGCCGCATCTTTTGTCCCCAAAAGAATATCGCCGGCAAACAATGACGAACGTTCCGCGGCGCTGGCCGTTTCGACTTCCATAATCAGCAAACCGAAGCGATTGCTCTCCAGACGCACAGGACGCAGTGCGACGCCCAGACGCGGCGCGCAACCATTGCGGATGAATTCCGCCACACTCACTGCAGGAATAGCGAGCGCGAGACCTCCGCTCACCACCATGGTGTTGATCCCGACGACCGCACCCGACGCATCGGCCAACGGGCCACCCGAATTTCCGGGCGCGAGCCGTACCGCCGCCTGCACCCATTGGCCGCGACCGAGACCGCCGATGGCGCCGGATGCGTGCGCAACTCCGGTGGAGAGCGCGCCGGTGAACCCCAGGGGATTGCCGGCCGCGATCACGATCTCGCCGGCCCGCATTGGCGAGAAACGGAACGTAGCGGCAGGCAATCCACTCGCGCGGATTTTGAGGATCGCCAGATCGCGGACGGGATCACGCTCTGCGACCTTTGCCGGGAAAGAACTGCCGTCCCAGAGTTCTACTCGAAACTCACCCGCCGCCGCAACATGCGCATTCGTAACGATCGTTCCATCGCTGCTCCAGACGACGCCGGAGCCAATCCCCTGCCCGCGGGAGTCGGCGGACCGGACCTGCACGGTGGAGCGCCGCAACTGCTCGCCCACTTCCCCGAACCCCATGCCATCCTCACTTTCGTTCCGCAACCGTGGCCGTCAATTCCTTCAGTTCGCCGCCGCGCAGAATCCGGATCGGAACCGCTTTCCCCACAGAATCGTTGAGAATCGACCGTAAGCTTTCCAGACGACCCACCGCCGCTCCATTCACCTCCAGCAGTACGTCGCCAATCAGTTGCCCCGCCTTGCCCGCCGGAGCGTCCGAATCGACGCTGACCGTCATCAGCCCCACATCGGCTTTCAGACCGAGGCTCTTTATCAGATGCTCGGGAAGCGCAACTGGATGTAGACCCGCTCCCAGATAGCCCTGCGGCAGGCGGCCATGCGTCAGAAGCGCCTGTGTGACACGGTCGATGGTCGCGGTGGGAACAGCGAACACGGAAGCGCGGGAGAGCACCGGCGTCGCCATTCCAATCAGCGATCCGGCGGCGCTCACCACCGCGCTGCCGGACGCAACCGGATGCAGCGAGAGATCGAGCCGGATCACCTGATCGAGCTTCCCTCCGCGCCAGGTATTGGACGGACCCGCAAGGCTCGCGATAACGCCGAGCGAGGCGTTGGCGCTCTGCTGGTTACGTCCTACGGCTACCGCAAGATCGCCGGGGCGGTATGCGGCTGCGCCGTTTCGAGCAGCGGCCGGAACTACTGAATTCGGATCGAGCCCTGCGACGCGCAGCACCGCGAGATCTGTCCCGGGGTCGCGGCCTGCTATTTCGGCGGGGAACTCCTCGCCCGAACCGGTCGTGATTACGATGCCTTCATCTGCCCGCAGCGTGTGGTCGGCCGTGACAATCACCCCCGGCGACCAGTGCACGCCGCTCGAGTTAAACCGGCGGCGTCCATGAACGGCCACCACGGAAGCCGCGGTACGCTCCACAAGATCGGCAATTTGATTCGAAAAGGAAATCAGGGAATCTGTCATAAGTCCTCGACTTCAGGTTGACGGATTCGCCAGTCGCCTCGCATCGGCAAAACAGGCAGGAGCTGCCCTGCCCGATCAGGCAGTAGGAGCGAAGATTTCTATGCTGAGGTTCCGGACGCCTTCTGATCGGGGCCGTTTGGCTTCTTCCTGCTGTTCAGGAATTTCCAGGCCGCGCCCCCGACGGCAGTCAGAGTCGCGATGAGCCATTGCCAGTTTCCTTCCATAAAGGAGGTGACGGCATCGAAAGGATCCACCTGAACCGCCACGTCCCGGTCGATAGACGTAAAATCGCGCGACACATCCTTTAATTCGACGACTGCCGCCAGGTGCAGGCTCAGTTTCCCGGAGTGCTTTGGCGCGATATCCCATTCCCAGGCCGTCGGCGTGTCTCCTCCGACCGCTTGCTCTTCCGAGCTGAGCGGCGTGATATCGAAATCCGCGCTTTTCAATTCCACCTTCATGCGCGCGGATATCGGCGTTGTCGCGGTGGCAACGGTCTTTCCCTGCCCCGAAGGCAACTGGGATTTCAACGCATCAACCGAAACATCCGAACTGCCGATGCGGGCCGATACGCGTTCCGTACGACCCATCTTCATTTTTTCCGGTGTGCTGTAAGCGAGGTTGCCCTTTTTGAGCTGGTTGAGGCTCTGCTCGATCAGTTCGTCATCGCTGGGCGCCGCCGGAGCTGGTTTGCTCCGAAAGCGGACGAGAGGGGCTTTCGAGACCGGCTTAGGCGCCTCGGCAACGGGAGTCGGTGAGGGCTCCTTCTTGGCATCCGAGGTACGTTTGCCCGGGGTGGGAGCGCTGGAGCACGTCAGCAATAAGGCTGCCGCGGCAAAAGCGGCGCAGATAGTGGCAATTCTGATCCGGTGAATTTCCATGCCGAATACCAGTTGCAGTGACTATACCGCATTTGAGGCAGACGAGAAAAGCCTCAAACCCGCAGCCAGCGCATCGACGCCGCCACAACCAGCATGCTTGCCGCCACCGCCGTGAACGCGGTCATCAGACTAGTGGAGTGCGCAATGAATCCGATCAGCGCCGGCCCCGCCAGTATTCCGGCGTAACCCATGGTCGTGATTGCCGGAATCGCCAACCGCTCCGGCATATCCTTCTGCTGACCCGTGAGCGAATACAGCACAGGAACGATGTTGGCGCAGCCAAGCCCCACCAGCATGTAGCCCGCGAGCGCCGCCTCCCATACGGGAACCAGAGTGGCGATCAGGAATCCCGCGGACGCGCAGACGCCGCCTATCGCGACGGTGCGCAGACGCCCCAGACGCTGGACCAGGCGGTCGCCCAGCAGGCGCGTGACGGTCATCATCGACGAAAACACGGCAAAGCCCAAACCCGCGCGCGACACCGCAACACCGCGCTGTTCATGCAGGAAGACCGCGCTCCAGTCCAGCATCGAGCCCTCGGCAAGAAACGTGATCAGGCATAGCGCGCCGATGAGGAGCACCACACCTCTCGGCACGGCAAATACCGGCGCATCCTGAGCGACGCGATCCGTGCGCCAATAAGGCGACGAGAACGCGAAAAGGCCGAGGATGATTGCATCGACTACCAGACACGCAGACCAGGACGGCGCGCCCAGGCTCAGCACCGCGGCCATGATCCCGGCGCCCGCGAATCCGCCGATGCTGTAGAACGCATGGAAGCCGGACATCATCGCCTTGCCGCTCTCGCGCTCCACCACGACCGCCTGCATGTTCATCGCGCAGTCCATTGTGCCCAGCGCCGCGCCGAAACAGAAGAGGGTGACGCCGAGCAGCCACGTCGATTTGACGAGCGAGAGCGCAGGAAGGATTGGGCAGATCAGAAGCAGAGCCGCAATGAGGATCTTTCTGCATCCATGCCGGGCCGTAAGCGCGCCGGCCAGAGGCATCGCCACCAGCGACCCGGCGCCGAGGCAAAGCAACACCAGGCCGAGGGCCGCGTCATTCAGGCCGGCCCGCGTCTTGACGAATGGAACGATCGGCGCCCACGCTGACACGGCAAAGCCGAGAATGAAGAAAATCGCTCGTGTCGAGTGTTGCTGGGCGCGTGGCTGGCTACTGATCCCGGTACCGCCTGGCCGCCGCGAGGTCTTTCCGGAGTTCCTCGGCATTGCGGCGCGGGCCGTAGCCGGGGGTATCGCGCTGAATACGCCAACCTTCTTTCAGCGGACCCGCATCCACCGTGTCGAAACCGAATTGATCGAGCAGATGAGTCACCGTGGCCTTTGCCCCGGCATCGTCACCGGCAATCACCAGCGCCCGGCGATTCTTCGATCCCGCCGGTTGCCCGTGCGTAGTCAGTTCGGCGGCGTAGATGTGATTGAAGCCCTTCACCACTTTCGAGGTAGGCAAATGGTTCTGCAGGAGCTCGGAAGTCGTGGTGGATTCGTTGTCGAGCTCCGGAATGTGACCGTCACGCTCAGGATAGTAGTTGTTCGTGTCGATCACGATCTTGCCCGCCAGCGGCTCCACGGGCACGGCGGCGTAGTTCTTCAGCGGGACGGTGACCACCACGATGTCACCCGATCGCGCTGCATCCATAACCGTGCCTGCGCGGGCTTTGGGCCCGAGCTCCGCCACCAGATCCGAGAGAGTTTCCGGCCCGCGGGAATTGCTGATCACGACATCGTAGCCATTCGCAACGGCCAACCGCGCAACCTGGCTTCCGATGTGTCCAGCGCCAATGAGACCAATTGTTGTCATGACAACTGCATCTTCTCACAAGACCGCAGCCGCCGGACAGGCGCCTACGGCGTTGAAATCTGGCGATTCAGCCACACA
Organism: Bryobacteraceae bacterium; assembly: GCA_036500405.1. Lineage (GTDB taxonomy): Bacteria > Acidobacteriota > Terriglobia > Bryobacterales > Bryobacteraceae > BOG-234. Next base: position 1,893 of record DASYCD010000234.1, on the reverse strand, counting down.
ATGTTGTCCCAGCTGAGCGGTTTCTCGGCGGCGGCCGCGAACTTCTCGAAACTGCCGCCGCCGATCTTCAGAGAAAACGACTTCACCTTGTCGGGCGGGTTCGTTGTGGTGTTGCGAAGAATCTCCAGCATCTGTTCCTGGTGAGAAACCTCCACATAACCAGGCGTTTTCGCGGAATAGAACTTCGCGTCCTGAGCGCGCGCCGAACGGTTTCCCGCGCCGCGTTCATAGCTGATGTGCATCTCGAGATGCTCGCCGCTTTTGGCCGCGAAGACCCAGTCCTGCGTGTCCAGTACCGCTCCACTGTTCGTGGTCGAAGTCGTCCGCTTCATCTCATGAGTACTGGCGAGCAGATAATTGCCGAACGGTCCCGGCGCGCCGCTTTCGTCGTCCACCAGGCCTCCAAGAATCAACTGCGCATTCGCGCCCGAGGCGTCTTTGACCGGCGCGGCGAAGAAAACAACTCTGGAGTTGCCTTTGCCAACCGGTTTTCCGTCAGAGCCGTTGACCGTAACCCGGTCCGTAAAGATGAGCCGGACGTTGCAATCTTTGGCGGGTCCCTGCGCTGCCACCGAAGACGTGAATCCCTCCGGAAGGAAGGGCTTGATCACCTCATCCGGCACTTTCAAATCGAGCTGAAACCGCACTTCCATGCTCGATTCTTTAAAAGCCGCCGGAGCGGCTGCGGAGCCGGATGGCGGTTGCTGCGCGAAGACCGAAGAGACGCAAAATGCAACAACAAGTCCAAATTTTGTTTTCAAGATTCCCTCTCTGCTTGATGAATTACATAATCAGACTACACTGAGTCGATGCCTGCGCTCTACGACTCGATTGGCGTCGGCTACTCCGCAGGCCGCCGCCCGGACCCGCGCATCGCCGATGTAATCCTTCACGCCATCGGCGATTGCCGTTCCGTCGTCAACGTGGGAGCCGGTTCGGGGTCATATGAGCCGGATAACAAGTATGTCGTTTCAGTCGAGCCTGCGCTGACCATGATCCGGCAGCGTCCCAAACCGTCTTCGCGACTGGTACAGGCAAAAGCTGAGCATCTGCCATTTCAGGATGGCGCATTCGATTGCGCTCTCGCCGTTCTCACCATTCACCACTGGTCGCCGGTGCGGGAAGGTCTGGCGGAATTGCGGAGAATCGCGAAGAAAACGGTGATCCTGACATGGGACCAGGAAATCTGGCAACGGTATTGGCTATTCGACTACTGCCCGCATCTTCGACGGCAGGATGATCTGCGCGCCGTGCCCATTGCTACCATCACCGAAGCATTGGGGTCCTGCACCGTGACCGCCGTACCAATTCCCCATGACTGTGTGGACGGATTCCAGGCCGCGTTCTGGAGAAGGCCAGCCGCGTACCTGGATCCCGAGGTTCGAGCCAGAATGTCCGGCTTCGCCCAGACGCCGCGCGTCCATTATGAGGAAGGGCTTGCACGGCTGGCGGCCCACCTCGCAGACGGTACGTGGCAGCGTAAGTATACAGCGCTGATGGAATGCGAGACCATGGATTTTGGTTATCGCCTGATCGTCGCCGATCGCCTGAATCCATGACCAACACGAAAATATTCAAAATGGCGTTTGCGAGGGTCTACCCACTTTACATCGCCAAAGCGCAAAGGAAGGGTCGTTCGAAGGAAGAGGTCGATGCCATCATCCACTGGCTCACAGGCTACGATGAACAAGCGCTGCAACAGCAGATTGACCGGAAGGTCGATTTCGAGACATTCTTCGACGAGGCGCCGCGGCTCAACCCCAACGCGTCCAAAATCACTGGCGTCATTTGCGGCTATCGCGTGGAGGAGATCGAAGATCGACTCATGCAAAAGATCCGCTATCTGGATAAGTTGGTGGATGAACTGGCCAAAGGGAAAGCCATGGATAAAAT